>PEUO01000181.1:3603-11031 GCA_002780715.1 Deltaproteobacteria bacterium CG03_land_8_20_14_0_80_45_14 | reverse complement strand
GAAGAAGATAACACCAGAAATATACCAGTTGTTTTCATGTCTGCCAAAGACGAGAACGAACTATGTCAAATCACAAAGCAAGCAGGCGCCAATGGTTATATTGGTTTACCCTTTGACGGAAAGACGTTCATTGATAAGATAAACAGGGTTCTTGAAAACACGTAAGTCATAAGCGATAGGTCTTATCAAACGGATTTAGGGAATGCCTAAGAGATGAAAAAAGAATTACCATCGAAGAGAATGGAGGAAATAGCAGAGACCGTAGAAGATATGGCTCAGTATAAAGAAGATCTCTACGAGAGAGAAGAGCTGAAGGAGGAAACGCTGCAGCTCGTCGTTTTTCGGCTGGCTCGAGAATGGTACGGAGTCGAGATTACAAAAGTAAAAGAAGTCATAAAAGTGGGCAAGATCACCTATCTCCCCTCAAGCCCAGAACATATTGCGGGAATTGTAAACTTAAGAGGGAATATTCTTTCCGTTACAGATTTAAAGACAATATTTAGTCTGCCTCATGAAGAGCCGACCGAGAAGGCAAGGATTATAGCCATTGAATCTGGGGTTTTGGAGACAGGGTTTTTGGTGGACGAAGTGGTTGAATCAATCGAGGTGCCGGTAAGCAAGATTGAGCCTGCACTCCTCACCCTACCTGCTGAAGGAGGGAAATATATAGAGGGCCAGTGCAAGGTGGATAATAAGTTAGTTGCCCTCATAAGCGTAGAGGAAGTATTGGAAAAGAGGGTGTAGACGAGGAAAGTGCTGCAAACAGCTCGGGGAGATTGCTTTGATGAGCTGAAAGGAGGTTGGAATGTTTAAATTGGGGCTATTTTCAAAATTGAGAAACAAGCAGCGAGAAAGTGAGGAGCAATATCGGAATATTCTTGAAAGCATCGAAGAGGGATATTACGAAACAGACCTTACCGGCACCTTTACCTTTCTCAACGATTCAATGTGCCGAATATTTGGGTACCCCAGAGAGGAATTGATGGGCATGAATGACCGGCAGTATTTAGATAAAGAAACTGCCAAGAGAATGTTTCAAGTTTACAATAAAGTCTACAGAACAGGGGAACCCGGCAGAGAATGTGATTATCGGATTATAAGAAAAGATGGGACTAAAGAATACATTGAAGCATCCATATCGTTAAAAAAAGACCCATCAGGTAAACCGATGGGGTTTAGAGGGATTATACGGGACATCGCCGAGCGCAAGCTGGCAGAACAGGCGCTTCATGAATCGGAGGATAAGTATCGCACATTGTTTGATGACTCCAAAGAGCCGTTATTCATCACTACGACGGATGGGAAATTTGTCGACCTGAACGAGGCCGTGGTTCAGCTTTTCGGCTACGACAATAAAGAAGAGCTCATGAAAATCAAGGTGGCCCAAACCTATTTCAACCAGGAAGACCGAAGCAAGTTTCAGGAGATCATGGCAAGGCAAAACTATGTGAAGGATATGGAGATAGATCTGAGAAGGAAGGAGGGAAGAAAAATCTATGCTTTGCTAACGGTGACCACGAGGAAGGATCGTGAGGGAAATATCATTGGCTACAGGGGGACGATCAAGGACATCACCGAACGGAAGCAGGCAGAAGAGGCGCTGCGCCAAAGTGAGGAGAAATATCGTACCCTATTTGAGGGGTCCAGAGATGCGATCTATATTACTAATCCAAAGGGAGAGGTCATTGATTTTAACCAATCTATGTTAGATCTCTTTGGTTACAGCAGAGAGGAGATGAGAGGTTTAGATGCCCGAAAGACATATGTCCATTTTGAAGACCGATCAAGGTTTAAGCAAGAGATAGAGCAAAATGGGTTTGTTAGAGACTTTGAGTTGAAGCTCCGAAAGAAAGACGGAACCGAGATGGATTGTATGGTCACCTCGTCTGTGCAGCGATCCCGTGATGGGAATATTATAGGATACCAGGGCATTATCCGTAACCTCACAGATCTCAAGCAGGCGTACGAAGGAATGAAACGGATGGTCGAACACATACGCAACGCAGGTCTCCAAATCAGCGCCTCTTCGGCTCAGATTCGCGCTGCCTCTGAAGAACAAGCAACGGGCGCATCTGAACAGTCCTCTGGGGTGAGCGAGGTGACAACCACCATCGAGGAACTCAACACCACGGCTACTCATATCGCCCAGAATGCTGAAAATGTAGCAAGGTTAGCAGGGGAAACATTGGCAGGGATGCAGGAGATAAATATGAAGGTAAATGATACTGCAAAAAAGATTCTCTCTTTAGGTGAGAAGTCCCAATCCATAGGCAATATCACTAAATTGATAGATGATATTGCTGAGCAGACGAATCTCTTGGCCCTAAACGCGGCCATTGAGGCAGCCCGAGCGGGAGAGGTAGGAAGGGGTTTTGCAGTGGTTGCCCAAGAGGTGAGGAAACTTGCCGAACGTTCCTCTGAATCGACCGAGGAAATCCGCCAGATTATAAACGAAATTCAAGGAGAAACAAACGCTACGATTATGAGTATTGAAGGTTCAACCAAATGGGTGCAAAAAGGTTTGGAGATGATAGAGGGTACAGCAAAATCCGCAAAGGAGATTTCGATAGCGACACAACAGCAAAAGTTTGCATCAGAGCAGGTGGTGCAGGCAATGAGGGAAATAGATTCTGTAACAAAACAGTTCGTCTCTTCAACCAGACAAGCGGCAGCATCCGCAGCACAGCTTAGCACATTATCGGAGGAGCTTAAGAGTGCGATAGTGGATTCTAAGTTAGAAGCAGAGGAAGCGGGAAAACTGAGGGGCTTCAAACATGTCTGAGATGAAAGATCTCATTGCTATTTTCAAGGTAGAAGCCGAAGAGCGCCTGATCAAACTGGATAACGGACTCGTAGAGTTAGAAAAGCAGCCTGACAACATCGAGCTGGTCCGTGGTCTAAATAGAGAAGTGCATACCCTGAAAGGTGCGGCCCGTGTTTTTGGATTTTGTGAAATTCAGGATATCGCGCATCGGATCGAAGATGTATTTGAAGAGGTTGCCGGCAAAAGGGCCGTTTTCAGTTCCTTCACGGCTGAGAGAATATTCAAAGGGCTTGATGCCATTCGGACCATCTTAGAAAAAATTGTACAGGAGAAGGAGATCGATATCGATACATCGGATCTCTGCAGGGACCTGGAAGCGTGCATTGCAGCGAAACAAGAAATCGGGACACCGAGGATGAGCGCACGAGGGAAGGAACGTGAGGGAGAAAAGACGCAGGGCGAATTTGTCAATCGCATAAGCGAAGGGGGGCCCCCTCCTCCATCGACAAGACGGGATGAATATATCCGCGTCCCGCTGAGCAGGGTGGATAAGCTTCTTTATTTGGTTGGGGAGGTGGTCATCAACAAGATGAAATCCTCTACCAAGATTGCTCAGGCAAAAAGGCTTTCGAAACTCAGCAAGGAGGTCCAGAAAAGTATTTCCAGTTTAAGCGAAACGATTAAGAGCGAGTTTTCTCCTCAGGATGGAGAAGTGACAAAACTGCTCAGCCAATGTGACGCCCAAATGCAGAAGCTTAGAGAACATACCCTGAAGTTATATGATCACGTCTCCACCGAAGCATTTCACCTTGACCCAGTCATAGATGAATTGCAGACCAGGATAAAAGAGATAAAGATGTTACCTCTGTCTACTATTTTTGAGGGGTTTCCCCGCATGGTAAGGGATATCGCATCTCAACAAGGAAAAGAGGTCAACTTAGTGATTTCAGGAGAAGAAACTGAACTTGATAAAAAGGTCCTCGAGGGGATAAAGACTTCTCTCATCCATATATTGCGTAACTGCATCGACCATGGCATTGAAGAACCGGAGGGGAGGGTCGCCCTGGGTAAACCAAGGTTTGGAACCATCAAGGTTTCTGCCTTTCATGAAGGCGGTAATGTGGCGATCACCGTAGAGGATGATGGAAGGGGCATGGATACTGACCAGATAAAGCAGGCCGCCCTAAAGAAAAGGCTGGTATCAAGTTACGACTTGGAAGGGATGACAGACAAAGAGGTGTTGAATATCGTATTCATGAACGGTTATTCCACGAGTGCGATAGTGACGGATGTTTCTGGAAGGGGAATGGGGCTTGATATCGTAAGGCGGGACATCACAAATCTAAAAGGTCGGGTTATCTTAGACACTCAGAAAAATAGAGAGACAAAATTCACATTGGTCTTGCCATTGACCATTGCAATCATTCAAGTGCTCTTGATAAAGGTGCAGAACATGCTCCTTGCCCTTCCGATGCCCTCCATTATAGAGAGTATTAGAGTGAATATGGACGATGTCTCCACCATTGAAGGAAGAATGGCCATCCCATTCCGTGAGCATATTGTCCCTTTGGTAAGATTGAATGAAGCGCTGGGACTTCCGCCCGCAAGAAATGAAGAGAGGAAGGCGAAGAAGGCAATGTTGGCGGTGATTGTGAGCTCCCTCGACAGCCGAGTCGGTTTCATCGTTGATGAGATTGTTGGAGACGAAGAAGTATTTATAAAGAGTTTAGGGAAGCATCTCGGAAAGGTGAAGAATGTAAGTGGCGCAATCATCATGGCAACCGGTGAGGTAGCGGTGGTCCTGGATATAGAAGACTTGATGGCTCATAGCGCTCTTGGCCCTCAGCCGGTGACAGGAAAGAGGCGCGCCCCCAAAGTGAAGCGCAAACAGAAAAGGATACTGGTTGTGGAAGACGCTTTCTCGACAAGGGAGCTTGAGAAGAGCATCTTGGAGACCCACGGATACCTTGTCGATACAGCGGTAGATGGCTTAGATGCGCTGGATAGGATGACAGGCAATCAATACGACCTCATCGTCAGCGATATTGAGATGCCGAGAATGGATGGATTTGAGCTTTGCGGGACCCTGAAGAAAAATGATGGGTACAAGGATATACCCTTTGTGATGGTGACAGCCTTACAGAAGGAAGAGGATAAAAGGCGGGGGATGGAGGTTGGCGCAGCCGCTTACATTGTAAAAAGCGCATTTGAGCAGACAAATCTTTTGGATACCATTGAACGATTAGTAGGGTGATATGGAACCAGGAGGCAAGGGCATGATACGGGTGTTGGTGGTTGAAGATTCTCCACTAATGTGCAAGATCCTAACCGCTATGATGAACTCCGATCCGCAGATTCTCGTGGTAGCAGTTGCGAATAATGGGAAAGAGGCAGTAGAACTCGTCCCTTGCCTCAAACCGGATATCATCACCATGGATATGGATATGCCTCTCATGGATGGCTTTGAGGCGACGAAGCAGATCATGGCCTACCACCCTACCCCGATCCTGATTGTATCCTCTTCCGTCTTTAGGATGGGAATGGAGAAGGTATTTAAAGCCATCTCTCACGGCGCATTGGATGTTATCGATAAAAGTGAATTGGAGATCGTTGGAAATGAAAAGTCTGGGGAGGCTCTGATCGCCAAGATAAAATTCCTGACCGATGTTAGGGTCGCGGATCACCCCCTCGTGAAACTGCGGAATGAAAGGACCGTCATTGATCTTAAAACTCCCAGAAAAAAGGTTTCAGATAAGATCGTGGCAATTGTTGCCTCAACTGGGGGCCCACAGGCGCTTCTTAAGATACTCAAAAGACTTCCTGAGGATTTCCCCTGTGGGATCGTGATCGTCCAACATATCACCAATGGTTTTCTGTCAGGTCTGGTGGATTGGCTGAATAAGGAATGTAAGATCAGGGTTAAGATTGGGGAAGATTCGGAAGAAATACGACCCGGAGTAGCATACACCGCTCCGGACAACTTTCACATGAAGGTGGGGGAAGGCGGAAAGATAAACCTTTCGAATGAACCCCCCAACGGAGGCCACAAGCCTTCGGGGAATGTATTGTTGGAGTCTGTCGCGAAGATCTATGGAAGAGGAAGTGTGGGGGCAATCCTGACCGGGATGGGGAGAGATGGAGCGATGGGAATAAAAGCAATCAAACAATCCCAGGGGAAGACCATCGCTCAAAATGAAAAGAGTTGTGTCGTTTTCGGTATGCCCAATGCAGCCATCGAAATGAATGTGGTCGATAAAGTCCTCCCACTGGAGAACATCGCAGAAGAGATCGTTTTGATGGTGAGTGAGGCCATCACCATCAAGTAGACAGATCATTGAGTGAAAGATGTCGAAGGAACGTCACGAGAAAAAAGAGGAAAGACAGATATTGGTCTTTAGGGCGGCGAGAGAGGAATTGGGGCTGGATATTTCTTGTGTGCGCGAGGTATTAAGATTGCAAAAGATTTATCCTCTCCCCAAAGTTCCGGATTTCATCGAGGGGGTCATCAATCTGAGAGGACATCTCGTTGCCTTAATTGATTTGGGAAAGAGACTTCATGCGAAACAGAAAGAAGAAGAACCTAACCAAAGAATCATCATCTGCAGGGTAAACAAGTTCATCGTTGGGCTGATGGTCAATACCTTGAGGGAGATTATCGCTTTACCTAAAGACGATATCAAGCCGATACCAGAAGTGGTGTCCATGCATATGGAAGCAGAGGTGATATCCGGTATGGCAAGGGTTGGTGAAAAGATCATACCCATCTTAGATTTGGAATACATCCTGACAAAAAAAGAGGTCATCGAACTATCGGCACTGAAATGATGAAAGACATCTTACCCCTGTCATCAGAAGATTTCGGTCTTTTTCAAGAGCTGCTCATCAAAACGTGTGGCCTCCAATTTGAAGAAGACAGGAACCAGTCCCTGCATTTCGCTCTCTGGCAGCGTTTACAACACCGAGGTTACGACTCCTACCAGGAATATTATAACCTTCTAAAATTTCATCCTGAGGGGCGTCTGGAGATACAGGAACTCCTCGATCTCATCACGATAGGCGAAACCTATTTCTTCAGAAACAAGGCTCAGTTTAACGTGCTCATGAGATTTGTTTTACCTGAAATCATACAGAGGAAGTTGTATTCACGGGATAAGAGTATACGCATATGGTCAGCAGGGTGTTCAAGGGGAGATGAAGCCTATTCAATGGCTATTGCAATGATGGAGGTTTTGCCTTCTTATAAAGAGTGGAGTATCTCCATTTTGGGCACAGATATCAACAGAAACGGACTGGCTTGCGCGAAAGAAGCCACCTATGGCGAAAAGGACATCAGCCATTTACCGAAGGAATACCTGGACAAGTATTTCAATATCCAAGGCTCAACCTACTTGCTTAATTCGGACGTGAGAGAGTTGGTCCAGTTTGAATATCATAATTTAGTCAAAGATTTATATATAGACAAAAGGATACAAAATACAGATTTAATCTTCTGTAGGAATGTAACGATATATTTTAATTGTCAGACAACCCAGCGCGTCATTGAGAATTTTTATAACTGCCTTGCCGAGAAGGGCTATCTTTTTCTCGGACATACCGAGACCCTATGGCAGATAGCCAACAAGTTTGAGAGAGTTGAGTTTCCTCAGACATTCATCTATAGGAAG
>PEUO01000181.1:0-3587 GCA_002780715.1 Deltaproteobacteria bacterium CG03_land_8_20_14_0_80_45_14 | reverse complement strand
AGGAAGATGTGACGAAGCCGTTTATAGCTATACCGGAGATTAACATCGAGGACTTGACCTCCGTCAAAGAGCCGGTCACAGAAAAAGGCTTTTTTCTGCAGGAGCAAAAGTCCGGGCTACAGGAGAAACCCAAACTTCTTGGGCAGATTGCGACACCCTTTGACAAAGCCTCCCTCTCCTCACCCAATAATATTATCGCTCAAGACAGAGACCAGATACTCACCTGTCTTACTAACGCAACTATCTTGGCTAATGGGGCAAAATACAAAGAAGCGGCAGATATCCTCGCCAAAGTAATAGAGGAGGACAATCTAAGTGTTGAGGCATATTATCTCTTAGGGGTTTTATCATATAAAAGCGGTGATTTTAAAAAGGCGGAGACACAATTCAGGAAGGTGATCTATGCGGATCCCGATTCGGTCCTCGCCTATTTTAACCTCGGAAATATCTATTTATATCAGAGGAAGTTTAGTGGAGCTGACAGAGAATTTAGGAACGCCATCCGGCTGCTGGAAAAAAGACCGAAAAATGAACAAATAAGGTTTTGCGAGGATTTCACAGTAGAATTTCTTTTAATGGCATGTAGGAATAATCTTTTAGAGATCTCCAAGAGAGGTGAATGATATGAATGAACAAGAAAAAATCGAAGCGTATCTTTCCTCGGTAAGGCACGACTTGCGCAACCAAATCATGGTCGTTCGTGAAGGGGCAAGCATCATTTTGGATAATATCGTAGGCTCAAATTGCGACAACTGCTTCGCCCTCTTAAGGCCCGCCTTAGAATCCACGAATGAATTAAATAAACTGATAGGGGAATTTCTCAGCACCCCTCAGTTTATTAAAATTTTAACACCCCTCATCTCTGCAAAAGAGGAAGAAATAAAAAATATAGAAAAATTACTTCGGGGCAAAGAGCAGGAAATGACGAGTGTGAAAAGGGAAGTTCTAAGAAAAGAAGAGGAAATGGAAGGTGTAAAAGAACAACTTCTGGGAAGAGAAGAGGAACTGAGAAGTGTGAAAAGGGAACTTCTAAGAAAAGAACAGGAACTGAAAAGTGTAAAAAGGAAACTTCCAGGGAAAGAAGAGGAACTGAAAAGTGTAAAAGAGGAACCCCTAGAAAACGCGCTGGAGATATTGACATATGAACTCATGGGTATGATATCCCATGTCATTCGTACCCCGCTGACGGTCGTCAAGGAGAGCTTAGCCTTGGTACTCGATGAAATACCAGGAGAGCTGAACACAAAACAAAAAGAACTACTTTCAAATGGAAAAAAGAACGTCGATAACTTGATCCAATCTGTCGAGGAGTTATCTCAGGAGTCCTGGGATGAAATCATATGTTCAGCCAGAAAACATTTTTCTGCAGATGCCATCGCCAAGAAAGACAAGTTACCGCAGAAAAAAAGAATCCTTATCGTAGAAGACCAGGCAGTGATATCGAACATGCTCAAGATGAGATTAGAAGCAAATAATTACGAAGTCATCACCGCAAGCGATGGTCAGGAAGGGTTGGAGAAAGCCCGTAAAGAAAACCCAAGCCTGATTATCTTGGACATCATGCTTCCTAAAATGAACGGATATAAGGTTTGCCAACTCCTTAAGGCTGATCCAAAATATAATACAATTCCTATCATTTTATCCTCTGGAAGGACACCGCAGGAAATCCGGAAGGTGGGTAAAGAGGTGGGTGGTGATGCGTTTGTATCTAAGCCGTTCGAAGCAGAAGAGCTACTCTCAAAAATGAAGGAGCTCTTAGAAGAAAAGGGAAAATAGAAACATCGCCAAAAGTTTCAAAGCCTTCCCAAACCTCCTCCCTGAACACCATGCGACGCAGGGCTTCCGGCTCGGAAGGATTACGCCCATGTCATCGGCCGGGCATCTATCGACAACCGCTCAATACAGGAGCTCATAAAGACCGCCATGTACGGAGGGGAAGAGGCTTTTCAACAGCGCGCGGAGAAATAGGGAAGCTATCTGAATTTTTTGCAACTAAAATGAGAGACCAGTTTCTCTTTTGTAAAGAAGAGAATGCTATCCTTCTTTTTATAAATCCAGACAGAAAGAGGGGTTTCTTTCGTAGGTTCGGTGATTAAGAACAGGGTACCCAGCTTATTCAACCTCCCAAGTTGGTTAAGGCCAACCTGTGTTTCTGGTTCACCCCACTGATTAAGGAAAACCTTTTGATTGATGCCGGTCAGCATCAAATGCGGCTGTTCATGCACTTGTCGGGAACGTGACTTACAAAAACTTGAAATGAGATCTAAAACAGTAATCACCTTATTCTCAGTGTTATATCAGTTTCCTGGTTGGAATTAATATTAAACCTTAAAAAGCGTTGGCATAATTAATGCCAAATTTGAAAGTGGGCAAAGAGAAAAATTTTATAGTTTTTAACTCATTAATATTATTAGCAATGTTCTCCAATCGACCAGCAAATATTCAACTTTTCAAAATACCCCTTTATTGTGGGTAAAACAAATTCCTTTGTATATTTTGTACAATGAATGACAGATTTTGTTCTAAAATGTGAAGGAATGTGTTTTAAAAAAGTGTTATTATATTTTCGTCCATAATTTTTATCAAAAAAGGTAAAAGTTCCTATTTACCCCGTTAGAAAGAATGCTCCGCTGCTCCCTCCGGGCAAGAGGCCCCTCTCTCCGAACCAGAGGCTCTTCTGAGCCGGAGGCTGGGCCGGCGGCTGCAGCAGGGATGAAGATATAATTCTGTGAAAGATGCTCTTTCCATGCTCCGTGAGGCGAGGCAAAGTGCAAAATAGCCTCAAGAGGTGATACGGAGGATTAAGCCCTTTCTAACCCCACAAGCTAACTATTCTCAACCATCCTTGCGGGATTTGACATAACGCCTACGAAATCTTATAAAAAACTGATGTGTTGAAATATTCTTGGTGGAATTAGGAGATGGTAAAAGAATCTGTTGCCAAAATGAAAAGACTGAGGCCCCTGAAGGCTGATCTGCATCTTCACACCGCTGAAGATCCCCTCGACCGCATACGATACACGGCCAAAGAGCTTATCTCAAAAGCTGCCGATGAAGGTTTTGATGTGATTTCCATCACCAATCATCACCTGATGACCTTCAATCAGGATCTTTTGTCCTACGCACAGGAAAGGGGCATCCTCCTCATCCCCGGCATGGAGATGACTATTCAGAGACGTCATGTCCTCGTTTTGAACCCTCCCCTGCAAAAAAAGTGCTCCGATTTTTTCTGCCTCTCAAAACTGCGTCGTCCAGAAACCTTGATCATTGCTCCCCACCCCTATTTCCCGGGAACATACTCTTTAAACGGATACCTTCTGAAGCACCTGAATCTCTTCGACGCGCTCGAATATTGCCATTTCTATTCCCCCATGATCAACTTTAACCAAAGGGCGGTAGAAGTATCCCAGTCCTTTGGATTCCCATTGGTCGGAAACTCAGATGCCCATTTCCTCTCTCAACTGGGAACCACCTATTCATTGATTTATGCGGAAAAGAACCTTGAATCCGTTTTCGCGGCCATCCGGCAGAATAAGATCAAAGTTGCTACCCGGCCTCTTAAGACTTTAGAGATGGGATTGATTGTA
>PEUO01000212.1 GCA_002780715.1 Deltaproteobacteria bacterium CG03_land_8_20_14_0_80_45_14 | reverse complement strand
TTTTACAGCGGTACATTTTCGCGTTAACTACTCACGATGAAAAACTTCAATAATCGTCTTTACTTGCAGAGCCTTATTACCTCTACCCTCAAAAGGACCGCAATTGTAAAACTTTGAAGATATTCCTGCCCGACCGGCATTCCCGATTTTTTCACACCTTCCCTTTAATAAAGGGGGGTGGGAGGGGATTAGAAAGAGGAAAGAGATGAAATTCGAAACTTATGGGAATTGTTTTGTCTGTGGAGTAAATAATCCGAATGGGTTGCAATTGAGTTTTGAGATCGATAAGGAGAGACAAACCCTCAAAACAACTTTTGTTGCCAGTCCAACCTTCCAGGGGTGGGATGGCATCGTCCATGGAGGGATGATCGGTACGTTGTTGGATGAGGCGATGGCAAAATTGGTTTACGAATTAGGCTATCAAGCGATCACGGCTTCTTTAGAGATCAAGTTCAAAAAGCCGGCTCCGATCCTCGAACCATTAAATGTCTATGGACAGATTACAGAGGTGAGTAAAAGACTGATCAGGGCAAAGGCTCATGTGGCAAAAGAGGATGGAACCATTCTCGCAACAGGGACTTCCACTTTCTTGAAACAGAGTGCGAAGTGAGTGGAAATCCAAATGTCAAAATTCAAAATAGGATTCTGAAATCGAAGACCCTGAACTTGTTTCAGGGCAAGGTTCAGAATGACATTCTTGTCATGCCGAACCAGGTCCTGAACTTGATTCAGGATCTAAGGATTTCGGCATCTCATTCGAGCTTTAGATTCATTTGCCATGAACCATGTAAGGTTCATGATTAGTCCTGAACTCTACGTAGTTCAGGAAACTCTGAGCGTTGAAATTTGACATTTCTCTCAACCATCCATTGAGCATAATCCGCATCAAACCCAAATCGTTCCAATATGACTCGATCCTTGAGCAGTTCTCTCATCGGAAGATCTTCTATCTTTCTCCCTCCATAGAGAAGAACAGCCCTCTCACAAAGATCCGCCGCCACAGGTAGATGGTGGGTCACGATGACTTTTGTTTGAGGGATAGACTGGATTCGTTCGATCAGCAGGCGGCTCCCAGCAGGGTCAAGGTTATCTGTGGGCTCATCCAGGGCCAGAATCTCAGAGTCCATGGACAACACGGTGGCCAAGGCAACCCTTTTCTTTTCTCCTTCGCTTAAATGGTAAGTCGATCTTCCTTCAAATCCTTTTAACCCCATCATCTCAAGGGCTTTTTCCACCCGATGCTGAACACTTTCCTTATCCAGTCCCATATTAAGAGGACCGAAAGCTACATCATCAAAGACTGTGGGGCAGAAGAGTTGATCCTCTGGACTTTGGAAGACGAGACCGACCTTTCTCCGAATCTCCTTCAAGTTATTTTTCTCAACAGGAATGCCCAAGATGATCACCCTTCCCTCCCCCATCAGGGTTCCATTCAGATGATAGAGGAGAGTGGACTTCCCGGCCCCATTTGGGCCTAGGACCGCGAGGGACTCATGTTCATAGACCTCCAAATGAATATCCCTTAAGGCAGGGGTCCCGTCTGGATAATCATAAGAGAGATGGTCAATTTCAATAACTTTATTGGTTTGCATTCTCAAAGCCCAAGTCCAAATTTCAAAATCCAAATGTCAAATGAATGCCAAAGTTCAATTTTGTAACTCAACCCTTTCAGGGTTGATCATAATCAAGGCTAAAGCCTTGAGTTACAGCTTTGGATTTGATTTGACATTGACTCACTTTCAGTTCATCACTTCGTGCGAGCTTTGTCATTTGACATTTTTAGGACGCTTCGCCCGATATTCGGATTTAGTATTTATCAAGCTATATAGATCCTCAGAAAAAGGAGAAAAGGAGAAAGGGAGAGAAAAAGCATTTCCTCCAACCCGAATCTTCTCCCCGTGGTTTCAGGCATCGTTCCATGATAACCTCTGGAGAGCATCGCCAGATAAACTCTTTCCCCCCGGTGAAAACTTCTCAAGAAAAGCGTTCCGATCATGTGTCCGATGATCTTTGATTGCCAGAACCATCTTCCTCCAAAGCATCTCGAATCCCTTGCCCGCTTCATTCGGTACATTTCATCGATAAGGATAAAGGAATAACGGTACATAAAAGAGGTGAGCATGGTGAAAATTTTTGGGGAGCCTAACTTCTCCATTCCTTTGATCAATTGGGGGAAGGAGGTAGTGGAAGAGAGCAAGATAATAGAAAAAACTCCCAAACATGATTTGATGACCACATTCCATAGAATCCAGAGACCGCTCTGGGATATGGAAAGGCCTCCGAGGCCTAAATTGTATCCTCCTCCGATGGCATCTTTTTTCATGAATGGTATGGAAATGGTGACGACAAAGAGAAAGGGAAGGATGACCAGAACTTTCTTGAGCAAATGGCCTAAGGGAAGTCGCGCTAAAAGGGCGATGCCGATGAGAGCCATTGCCAAAAGGCTGAAGAGAAGGAAAGAGGCGGGTGGAGAACTAACCCCGATCAAAATAAAAGTGAAGAAGACGATGATCTTTGCCCGAGCATCCAGATGGTGAATGGGGCTCTCTGTTTGGCTGTGGTGATCGAGGAAGGCATGCTTCATCAGCTTGTCTTCCTATCTAATCCGAACCGTCTTGAAAAGTTGAGACCGAGGATCTTTTCCTGATCCTGTTCTGAGAGGCCGGACCCTTTCAATTCTTTAAAATATCGTCGAGGTGAAATCAGTGGAAAGTCTGTCCCAAAAAAGATCTTCTCTATCCCCACGATCTCTCTGGCAATAGCATAAATCTTCTTCGAATAGATAAAAGGCGAAGCCGCAGTATCGTAATAGGTATTGACCATCATCTTCGCCACCTCCGGCATCAACTCGTAGAAGGGAAGGCCTCCTCCCCAATGCCCCAAGATGATGGGAAGCCTTGGAAAAGATAGGATCAGTTCATAAAAGCGTTCAAGAGGCGTCCTCCCCTTCCCGGGGTAGGAATGGCCGATCGTCTCATTGGTATGGAGGAGAAGAGGAATCCCCTGCTTCTCCATTTGGGTGAGGATAGGTTTCATGGAATGGATATCCTGAGAAGTCATTTCATCACGGTAGAAAGCGATCTCTCCTACCCCTCTCGCCCCGGATTTCATGGCCCGATTCAGTTCTTTCCCTGACCAATCTGGATTTGAAAAAAGGAGTATAACAAAAACAATCAATCGATTTGGATACCGTGAGGCGGACTCCAACAGATATTGGTTATGAAGGGAACAAAGATCAGGTTGGTTCCAAGGAAACCCGCAAATGACAGAGCGGTCTACTCCAGATTCGTCCATCGAGGCAATCAAATCTTCCACCCCGACCATCTTCGCCTTTGAATTTTTATAAATGGATGAAAATCCTTCATCCCTCTGGCAGAAGGCCTCTCGATCCTCTCTCACTTCATCTGGAAAGATATGAGTATGGCAGTCAATGATCATGGTTTGATAGGGATGGACTTTCTTGCGCCAAATGCCGTTATTGGAAAAGGCTTACATTCCCTTTCCCTTTTCGAATCACTTTGGGGGAATCATCGGTGAGGTCAATGATGCTGGAATGCTCGGCGACGATCACCCCTCCATCAATGACAAGGTCTAACTGTTTTCCAAAGCGCTCTTCGATTTCGGCGGGATCATTATACAGCCCCTCATCGGGCTTATAAACGCTGGTGCTGATAATCGGGTGCCCCAACTCCTTGACGAGAGCTAAGCATATCTTGTTGTCAGGAATTCTTATCCCCACTGTATTCTGTTTGGTCATGGCTATCTTGGGAACCAACTTCGTCGCCTTCAGGACAAAGGTATAGGCGCCCGGAAGCAGGCGTTTCATCATTTTATAAGCATAGTTGGAGACATAGGCATAGCGACTGATATCCTTCAAATCGGAACAGATGAAACTTAAAGGCTTCTTTCCTTCCAATTTCTTCAGTCGATGGATTTTTCGAATCGACTCCGGGTTGAAGAGGTCGCACCCCACTCCATAAATCGTATCGGTAGGATATCCGATCAACCCTCCTTCTTCAAGAACCCCCACAACCCTCCGAATCAATCTTGGCTGCGGATTTTTAGCATTGATGTCGACGATCATCTCATCTTCTCCTTCATCGAGGGAAATGCTGAGGTTCAGGTTAAGGTTGAGAATTTATTTTTTAAAATCTTGACCTTAACCTCAGCCTTAACCTTGATCTGAACTTTGACGCTTTGGCCTTTGACACTCGTTTAGCTCTCCCTCTCCAGTTCCTTCACCCGGACCCCCTTGAGAAACCGTGTATTAAAATAGGGCATGTCCAAGTGATCGATCTTCACCTC
The DNA here is from genome assembly GCA_002780715.1 of Deltaproteobacteria bacterium CG03_land_8_20_14_0_80_45_14. Taxonomy (GTDB): domain Bacteria; phylum Desulfobacterota; class BSN033; order BSN033; family UBA1163; genus UBA1163. Next base: position 6,846 of record PEUO01000212.1, on the reverse strand, counting down.
TCTGTTACGAGAAGAGGCATGGACAAATTGATTGCCGCCAATATAGATCCCCACATGGGCGCTATTTCCCCGCCGTTTAAAAAAGACCAGATCCCCTTCTTCCAATTGTTCCTTCTCCACCTTTTTCCCTATCGAGAACTGCTCTCGGGTAGTCCTGGGAAGTTGGATATTAAAAATCCCATAGATCCTCTTCACAAAGGCGGAACAATCAATCCCCTTTAATGTAGACCCTCCTAATTTATACGGCACTCCTAAAAAGGTCTTCACCACCCTCACTAAAAGATTCCTTTCCTCTGAATTGTTCCATGTCCCAAGGGTGTTGGAGGCAACTGACTCTCCTTTCTCACCTTGTGTCTGTGAAGTTACTGCAATTTCTTCTCCATCCCCTAACTCTTCTACCTCCTCATCCAATTGACTCTCGTCTTTTGGGAAAAGAAGGATTTGGCCTATCTTTAAGGCTGAAGTGCGGAGATGATTCATCTTCTTAATTTCTTCTATCGAAAGCCTCGCCTTCTTTGAAATACTGGAGAGACTATCTCCCTTCTGTACGGCATAAGAATCCATTTCTCCCGAAGTTCTTTTAACCGTCTGAGATGAAACTTTTTTAGGGTTCCGACTTGAAGACTTTCTCGCAACCTCATCCACCTTCTTTTCTCCCTGGGATGGAATGGTGAGAACCTGTTTCGGCTTGATTGAATCTCTCCCCAATGCATTGGCTTTTTTCAACGTCCCGATGCTGACGCCAAACGATTTTGAAATCCCATAAAGCGAATCACCCGGTTTGACCGTATATCTCTCCTCGGCCCATCCTTTCTGGTAAAAGCCCAACGCTATGAACAGGATGATTAATCCCATTCCTAAAATTTTTAATAGCCTGATCATAAAATCTTTCCTCCCTTCATGAAGGATAGTTTTCCCTTTTAACAAGCTGGGGAAATGTGGAGAAAGATAAAACCCCGTTAGAAATGATGTAATTTTAAACCCCGTCATTTCAGAAAGGCATCTAACTTCTGAACGCCGCTCATCCCAATTATAAAAGCGGGTCTTTCTAACGGAGTAAATTGGATGAATGACAGCGCTTATTTATACAAAACTTAGGTCCAGAAGTCAAACCCGATAATCCCGCTTCACCCTTTTGCAAAGGGAGGGTGTTAAAAAATCGCCCTAAAGTCGGGAGGTCGGGCGGGGGTATCGGAGAAGCTTTACAGCGACACCTTTTCCAGAGTTAATGACGAGGTCCAAAAACTTTGCAACGTCGCTTACCTACCGTGGCTTATGACCCTTACCTCCAAATGATCGCTTGGTAAAGCTTTGGAGATATCCCTGCCTGAGACTTCCTACTCAAGTTATTTTTCACACCTTCAGGAGGGTTGGAAGGATTGTTAAAGAGGATTATTCTTGAATCAGGAGGATGCGAACGATAGCTCGACTCTCCACATCGGTGGCAAGTCTCGCAGGCTCCTTACTTTTTTCGTCAACCTCTTCTCTCTTCACTACTGGCGCTGCTCTCAAACTCCCTGTGACCTGTTTTTTCGCTATCACCTTATCTGTCTTGGCGGAAACGCTTAGCCCTGCCAATTCTTTTTCGAACTCTGGAAATGAGCCCGTGGGAAGAGAAGCAAGGAACATATTTCCCTCTGTGGTAATCATCTCTCCTCCAAATTGTTTGACCAGGTCGCGAAGTTGGGAGATCCCTTTTTCCCGATCGGAGATTCTCAAGATCATTTTTTGAGGAGGTTTCGGAGCCGCAACAGACTTCTCCTTTGCAACCAGTCCTTTCTCAATTTTTCCCGGCTTTAGTGATAGGACTTTTCCCCCCGCGGCCTCCTTCGAACCAATTGCCTGATGCGTCATGACCTCGGTTTTTGAAGAAGGCGCCTCCGTCTTTTTTGCTTCCGCCTTCACCGGTGGAACGTTTGCCCCTTCCATTTTTTCCTCCCCTGGAATAGGGGGCTTGGCCTGTTCAACATCCTTTGGACGAGGTGTCTCAGGAGCAGTTTCCAACGCCCTTCTTTCTCTCTCCACCTCTTTTTGAACCAATTCCTGTTCAGACTTTTTCTCTGCAGAAAGAGAGGAAGATGTTTGTTTTGCATCCTTCAGACGGGACACCTCCATTGGCATCATCTTAGTGAGATAGAGCGCTAAAAAAACGATGGCCGCCAGGGCCGCTGCTTGGATCGGAAGTTTCAAGGAGAGCGGGAAGTTAAACCATCTCCCTCTGGATTTCTCGTCCGGGGTAGCCTTTTTTTGTTCTCCCATCTTTTTTTGAAGTTCGGGGAGAAATCCATCTGGCGCTTCCACTTCTCCAACAGAGTGAAGCCATTGCATCGTTTTCTCAAATCGCCCCAATTCTCTCTGGCACTCAGGGCATGAGGAAAGATGTTCCCTGGCGATTTTTTCCTCGGACGGCGTCAACTCCTTTTCCAGCAAGGAGGAAAACCGATCTCGTACTTTTTCACAATCCATAGACCCTCCTCCTTTCTTCTAATGAGCGGACCTCTCTAATACCTCTTTCAGATCCATTCTCGCCCTGTGGAGTTTCGATTTGATCGTCCCCCCGGGAAGACCGAGCAATTCACCCATTTCTTCATAAGAAAATCCCTGAAGGTCTCTCAGCACAATTAATTCCCTCTGATCTTCTTTCAGTTTCAGGAGCGCTCTCTGAATGAATTGTTGAATCATCTTCTTTTCGTAGATGGTCTCGGGATTACCAGAAGGATCAACAATGGCTTTTGGCATATTTCCGTCTTCTGTTTCGATCGGATCGTCCAATGAATCGGAATTAAAATACTGCCTCCGCTTTAAATATTTCCAACGGTTCCGACAGTGGTTTAAAGTGATCTGTGTAAGCCAGGCATCGAATTTGATCTCTTCCTTCAGATCCTTGATCGACTCGAAAACCGAGATAAAGACCTCCTGGGTCAAATCTTTCGCCTCTTCCAAACTGCCCAGCATCCGGTAAGCGATGTTAAACACCTTTTTCTGTTTGTGGAGAACAATCTCTGCAAAGGCCTTTTCATCCCCAGCCTTGCAGCTCTCGATCACCTCTTTTTGAATCTTGGGAGAAGTCTTCATCAAAAAACTATTCTTCCCCTAACTCTATAGACACCAGAAGATCGGTTTTTGTTCCATTTTTTAGGGATTAGGGTTGAAGGTTAATCGCCTCTTCCCTCTCTCTTCCCTTTACCCCGTTAGAAAGAATGCCCCGCTTGCCCCGTTAGAGATTTTCTCTAACGGGGTGAATGAGCCTCCCCGTTGGAAAGTCGAATACTTTCTAACGGGGTTTACTGCAGGGTTAGGAATGGAAGAAGAAGGAAGATGTGTTACAAGGTGAATCATTTTTTAAAATATCACTATAAATTGGAAGGGTTGTCAAGTTCAAAAAATTATTTGATTTTTTTATGGCAGATATCTATAATTTGTTTTAAGAGAAATGCATTGATTAATCTTTTGGAAAGGAGGTGATGGGGAGATGAAAAGAGGAATATCCGCTATCTTGTCGTTGCTCTTGATCGCCATGTTTGTTTCGGCTTTGATGGGATGTGGGGCAGATATCAAGGCTGAAAATGAGAAATTAAAAACCGAAAACACCAACCTTAAATCAGACAACGACAAATTGAAGCTGGAAGTGCAAAACTTGAAGGAAGAGATCCAGAAGGCCGCCGAGAAGGAGGCGACCATTGGTTCTCTGACTGCAGAGAATGAAGCCTTGAAAAAGCAGGTGGAAGAATTAAAAGTCCAATTAGCAAAAAAGAAAAAATAGCCACCCGATGTTGAAGCCATAAAAAAGGGAAGACCCGAGTCAAGGGTTTTCCCTTTTTTGGTTCATGCTTTCTCCTCATGAAAAAACAAAATCGTTCCAAAAAGAGAGGGAAAAAGGGATTGGTATTTTATGCCATTTATGCCTTTATCCTCTCGGCCCTTTTACTTCTCCTCTGCGGAGCCTTGCTCTTTTTCTATTACTCCCATCGTCTCCCTGATTTTACACTGCTGAAGGAACGAAACCTCAACGCTTACTCTATCGTTTACTCTGAAGAAGACCAAGTGGTCGGAAAATTTTTGATGGACAATCGGATCCCCATTCCCTACGAACGGATTCCCAAACAACTGGTCAACGTTTTCATTGCCGCAGAGGATGCAGAATTTTTCCAGCACAAGGGGATCGATTACAAAGGAATACTTCGTGCGATGTTCAAGAACCTCCTCGCCGGAAGGATTGTCCAGGGAGGAAGCACAATCACTCAGCAGGTGACCAAGACCTTTTTCCTTACGCCAAAGAGAAGCCTTCTTCGAAAGTTGAAGGAGGTCGCCTATGCCTTTGGTCTGGAACGGGATTTAACCAAAGAGGAAATCCTCACCCTTTACCTCAATAATATTTATTTGGGGAATGGAGCCTATGGCGTGGGAGCCGCTGCCGATAGTTACTTCAATAAACGGGCGGAACAGCTCAATTTGTCGGAGATGGCCATGATGGCTGGCCTGGTAAAGGCTCCAAGCCGTTATTCACCGGTCAACAATTTAAAAAGGGCCAAAGACCGACAGGCCTACGTTCTCACCCGCATGGCCGAATTGGGCTTCATCTCCGAGGGGCAGAAGGAAAAAGCTCTTCAGGTTCCATTGAAAATTCAATCGAGGGAAAGCGCCTATTTCAGCAAAGCGCCTTACTTTACGGAGTTCATTCGGCAACAGGTAGAAAGAAAGTACGGAAAAGAAAAACTCTATCAGGAAGGATTGAGGATTTACACCACGCTTGACCTATCCTTTCAGAGAGGCGCTCAAAAATCTGTGCAGATGGGGCTAAGGGGCCTGGATAAGAGACAGGGGTTTCGAGGCCCTCTCCATACTCTTTCTCAAAAGGAGGTGAAGGAACTTTTAAAGAAAAAGAAAGGGACATTGAACCCCCTCCCCCTAAATGAGATTTCTGAAGGAGTAATCCTCTCTAAAGACGACTCAAAAAAGTTCTACACCGTCTGGGCAGAAGACCGAAAAGGGATTCTCCCCTTCTCCGAAATGTCTTGGGCCCTCAACATTAAATCCACGCCGAACTACAAACCACAAAAGGTAAAAACCCCTGGAGATCTTCTCCATATCGGAGATGTGGTCCATGTTCGGGTGAAAGAACCTCCTAAAAAAGACCAATCCCCTGTTCTCGCCTTAGAACAAGAACCTCTCGTCCAGGGCGCTTTGCTCTGTCTTGATCCAAAAACTGGTTATGTGAGAGCCATCGTGGGGGGACGAGATTTCAGCGAGAGCCAATTTAACCGTGCGGTCCATTCTCGAAGGCAACCCGGTTCGGCCTTCAAACCCTTCATCTATGCAGCGGCGCTGGAGAAAGGCTACACTCCCTCCACCATTCTCATGGATTCTCCAGTAGAGTATTCTGATCACGATGGAGGAACTTATTGGGCTCCAAAGAATTATGATAAAGAGTTTAAGGGACCCATCACTTTCCGGAACGCCTTGGCCCATTCTCGAAATGTCGTCACCGTCAAAATCCTTGAAGACATCGGGGTGGGTTACGCCCTTAAATTCATCAAAAAGTTGGGTATCGAATCTCCTGTCAAAAGGGATCTCTCTGTCGCCCTGGGCACCTCAGGAGTCTCCATGTTGGAGATGACTTCTGCCTTTGCTGTCTTTGCAAATGGAGGAGAACGGGTCAAACCCATTTTCATTAAAAAGATTGTGACCATGAAAGGTGAAGTCCTCGAGGAAAATACTCCTTACATAGAAATGGAGGAAAAAGAGGAAGAGGAGGAAACCTCTGAAACTCCTTCTCCCGTTTTAAAGGAACGAGTGATCTCGCCACAAAATGCTTTTATTATGACCCATCTCCTACAGGGAGTTGTCCAACATGGGACGGGCCAGAGAGCAAAAGTTCTCGGAAGGCCGATCGCCGGGAAAACGGGAACTTCCAGCGATTATTCCGATGCATGGTTCATTGGATACACCCCCTCTCTTCTGGCAGGAGTCTGGGTGGGCTTTGATGATAAGACTTCTTTGGGAAAAAATGAGACTGGGGCTCGGGCGGCCCTCCCTATCTGGATTTCTTTTATGGATCGGGCTTTAAAAAATACTCCTATCGAAACCCCTACGCCTCCTCAGGGGATTACACTCATCAAAGTGAATATCGAAACAGGACTTCCCAGCGACGGAGGTTCTCAAGAGACCATCTTGGAGGCCTTTATTGACGCCTCCACCCCTGCTGAAAAGGATGGCCATGATAAAGAAGGACCCTCCTCAGGAGCTCCGCTCAGGGGAAGGGATCCGACAGACCCCCCTGCTCCATCGGGCTACTAAAAAAATCCCCCCGCCTCCCCCCTTTACCCTCCGGGCCAGAGGCCCTCTTGGGCCGGCGGCTAAAGGGGGGGGTTGCCTGCCTGCCGGTAGGCAGGGAGGGATTAGAGGAAGGAAGCATGAAAGACGAGGAAATAAAGGAAACACTGCATAACCTTAAGACAGTTGCTGTGGTAGGGATTTCTCCAAAAGAGGATCGTCCCAGTTATATTGTGGCATCCTACCTTAAATCGAAGGGATATCGGATCATCCCGGTTCGACCTGATGGGGATAAAATCCTGGGAGAAAAGGTCTACCATAGCCTTTCAGAAATTCCCAAAGAGATTGGGGTGGATGTGGTGGATATCTTCCGAAGGTCAGAAGATGTCCCACCCATTGTGGAAGAGGCTATCCAGCGAGGGGCAAAAATGGTCTGGATGCAGGAAGGGGTCATTCACAAAGAGGCGGGAGAAAAAGCTAAGAGGGCTGGATTAAAGGTGGTCATGGATCGTTGCATGAAGAAAGAGCGCCAACGACTCCTCAAATAACGGAATAATGGATGGTTGGAACAAT
>PEUO01000196.1:1095-12100 GCA_002780715.1 Deltaproteobacteria bacterium CG03_land_8_20_14_0_80_45_14 | reverse complement strand
GTGACTCCCTTGATTCGAGGTTCGTAACTCAATAACCCAATGGACCCAATGACTCAATCACTTATGGAGTTATGCCCTTGGCACTACGCTTCAGGGCAGGGCCAACTTTTGGTGAGTAGACCGGGTTCTCCGAGTGGTACAGGTTGATGTTTGTCTTCTCTGTTGCCGCCTGGTTTCCCGGCGGTGCCACACGATCTCAACCATCCAACCGTTACTCCCGGTCCCTCGCAGAACCGGACGTGGTGCGTTACACCATCCGGCTCCCAGCTTGAGTCCTCCACGAAGGTTACTCCTTCTGTGTCAAACGGATCAGTCGCGTTGTCATGGCTTTTCCCGCCCTGTGTCGGCCCATGTCTCCCTGACCTGTTTTCCCAAACCGGCACCCCTTTGCTCCGGCTGCATTACCAGACCTCATCGCTCTTATGGATGCCTCCGACTTCCGACAGCCTCCGCCCTCTTCCTCGCTTCTTACACTTGTCCGAGGGCGTGCTACCTTCTGCGCCGACTGTCGGATCTCCCTGGTTACCACGTAGTCTCAATGTGAAGCTCGACACGGCCTAAGACCCCGGGGCGGCCCCTCGCACTCGCCTCTCACGTACATAGGACTATTGCCTGCTGGCCCATAAACACCATCGGCCTCTCCCATGACTGTCTTATCGGGGCTCAACACCTTCACGGTCAGCATGACCTGTTCCCATTGCACCTCGCTTCCTCTCTTGCCTACGCATCAAGTCCCGCTAATAGGCGGGATTACCAGAACACCTGCAAGGCTGGATTCCAGGCCCGTGGCTAACGGCTACCTGAGTAGGTCTCTCACCTACAAGACTACGCGACCTTGCCAGGCCGCAACTTATGGATGACACCTCTTTGTGTTTAATCGAATTTTGAAGGTTTGACCCCTATGTTTTTAAGGTTTGACCCCTATGTTTTTCCCGCAGGTCAATAATTTTGGAACCTACACCCAATTTCTCAACTACCCCAATTCTTCAATAGTTATTTTGTCTTTGAGTCCTAAATCTTCAAGAATCTGGCGAAGTTCGGCTTCCACGCTGCGAGCAGACTCTGTGTTTATGGTTACTGAGAAATCGACTCCGATTTTGAGATCTGAACCTGATTTTAGTTTGGGAATGATTTTTGTGCCAAGACGGTTCCATATCTCGGGGGGAACAGTCCCAACTAAGCGAAGTGTTCTTGTTTGAATGCCGGGGCTTGGTGCTTGAGCTTTTTCAGGTTCTTTGATCCCCTCGGACGCTGGTTGAGTAACTGGGCTGACCACAGCCACAGACTCCCCCTTGCCTGCAGCCTTAAGAGTTTTTGCTTTGGCCTTTGTTAACAGAAAAACACCAGCGTCAAACGTAATTTCATCCAAGGAAATTGGTTCTTCAAACCAGGTCCGCTCATAGGTACCATCTGGTTTTTGGCCGGATGCAAGGCCCAAGTCACCTTTACCAACAAATTCGACGATCTTATTCCGTAAAGTTGTATCTGGATCTAATAACCTGGTTAGTGCACCGTTTAGAAAACTCTGCCGTAGGCTTGCAAGCGGCCATGCGCCAGATTCCTTTAGCGCGGGAGGCCAGTTCCGCTCTATATAACCAGCTCCCACGGATTCATTTAGAAGTGCCTGTGACTTTAAGGCTGTGATCACTCTTCCACAAAGTGTCTCCCCACTGCTTGCATGGCCTGCACCGAGGTCGATAGGCTTGAGACCGTCAGCTGCTCGGCTATCAAAAATGACTGCAAAACGATAGCCACCCCAGACTTCATCCTTAGCATCGTCTTCGGCATCTTTGACTTTGCTCTGTATATCAGCACGGTCTGCTCGATCAAAATCAGCGCCCAGGGTTCCTTCAGTCACTTCACTAAAAACTCGCTTCCATGCAAGCCAGAGTTCAACCTTATCCCTGAGATCTCGCCCTGGCTTCTTTAAACACCAGATGAGCGATCCTGGATAGAGACGAGGAGATTTACCATGCTGCTTAGTCCATTCAGCAATTTGTTGCCGCACGTTACCTTCCCCACTCCACTCCATTTCCGGATCCATTAAAACAAGAGTAAGCTTGGGAGAATCCTGGATAGTTGAGCCATCCTTGGGGAAAGGTACAAGAATGACACTTGCCCCTCTTTCAAACTCTTTTTTTACAAGACTCCACATAGTCGGTTTGATTTCTGCATCCTCATCGAGAGAGGCGCGACGGTCGTTAACTGCTTTTCGGATCGTTGCCTTATGATAGATTCTAAACCCATCTGAGCCTACGCGGCTAATAAAGAAAGCTTTTGACTCAAGGGCATAGGCTGCATTGTCGATGGATGTTGTGTCAAGTTCTGGTTCCCCTAAGGCGAAGCGTAACTCCGGAAGGTGAGCTAATTTCTCCACTTGACCTCCAGAGGATTCAAAAAGGATTGTGGTGGCTACCCTACAATGGATATCTCTTAAGGGCCCCTTCGTATCTGCATCGAGTGCTCGGGCATGGGATTGCGGCCCCGAAATATCCGCGTCAATCGCAGGAACGAGCCTTGGCTCACCAAGTTGACTTAGAACTACACCTCGAAATGCAGGTACATCCATCGGGGCTGAGCCAAGAGTAATAAGAGGTTCGCGCCTCGCTTTCTTATAACCTTCTGGATATGCGATAGATATCCACTGAGCGAGCATGGCCAGAGTTCCGCGTGTCTGTTGGTATTGAGGAAGGACCTGCCATTTTCTTTGAAAGACGGATAGCGTAGAAGGATGAAATGGATAACAGGCCTCAAACCGTTTTTGAAGATATTCCCGTGCCTTTGCCTCTGTTGTAGCTGTGTCCACTGCTGTCCATTCAGGCGGAAGTTGTGCTCTTCGCTCAAAGCACCAATCGGCAAAAGTTTTCGCCACATTTTTCCGTGTACGCTCGTTTCCCAAATCCTCAAAAAGTCGGCGCCGAACTACCTCGCTAATTTCTGCCTCATCATTTGAAATAAGGTTCTTAGCCACTCGATTCACTTCTTTGACTACAATATCCTGCCATCTTAAATCCCAGTCGCTCATCTCCGGCTTGCTCTGTGGTAAACTTATCATTGCAGCGCTTCCTGTTGTCCCAGTCAAAGTTCTTACAAGGTTTGCAAGGAAATCCCGGAAGGACTCGGCTTTATCACGATGACGGCTCAGGAAGTTAAGAACCTCATCACAGAGAATTAGTATATGTCCACCTGCTGTATCGATGAGCTTTCGGAGATTATTCGTCCCTGGCGCTTTTGTCTTTGCCTCGGGTCCTAATGCGGTAATCCCATCATCACCCGCAAGCTGGCGAGCGATGTCAATCCATGGGGTTTCAGCCCCTGCGGAAGGATCCCACGCATTCCCTACAAATACCGCCACACGAGCGATCGGGATTTCTGGAAGACCAGTCTCTTGAAGAAGCTTATTCAGTTCTTCAATCTTTCTTGCCTTGTCCCTATTTTGAATTAAGTGATAAAGGGCTGTCAGTGTATGGGTCTTACCACCCCCGAATTGGGTGATGAGTGCAAGAATAGGAGCTGTATTCTCGGTTTTACCGGCCAATCGGCGAAGAACCATGCCAATATGTTCATTAAGGGCCCGCGTGAAGCAAGTTCGAGAAAAGAACAGTTTTGGCTCCCGGTAGTCTTCAGGGGCCGTCCCAGCAATAACTTGTTCAAGGGCGATGGCAAACTCATCCGGGTTGAACGACCGACCTTCTCTAACTTCTTTTCTTGGTGTTGCTATCTTGTACCAAGGCTCCATTCCTATACTCCTCTATTCAACAATCGTTTTATCTCCTCCACAAAAGCTTGGCTTTGTTCGATGATTTCCTTCACCTGCTCCGATTCAAATTCAACGAGCGGGCGATAATCTGCTTTTTGACGATTATCATAGAGCCAATCGTAGTGTTTTCCCCATTTTCGGTCTATTTTCTGCATACGGATAAAATCCCTGTGGAGGGCAGAACGGACCTCCTTATGCTTACGAAACGCCTTACCACTTTTCAATAAAACCGATGAGAATGCATGAAAGCAGGCAAAATAAGCGTCTCTAACCGCATTTACATACCTTCCCGCCAAAAAATTCTCCTGCGCCGATGCAATATCTTGATTTGCCTTTTCGAACCAATAATCGATGATCGCTTGCTGGCTCATGAGACAATGGCCCCTTCTTCCATAATTTCTCTATAAATCGGAAATTCCTTGAACATCCCCCCCTCCCATTCCTCTAAGGAGGCAAACAGGGGACTAAAAATCACATCAAATTTTATCCCAACGTCGAACAGGGCTTCGACAATCGCCTTCTCCTCTCGCCAATGAAGTGGTTGAGATGTAATCAGAAGCAAATCAATGTCTGAATATTTACTGGAATCCCCCCTTGACTTGGAACCAAATAGTATGACCCTTTCGACGGAAAATTGGTTCTTGAGCAGCCCGACAGCAGCATTCATAGCCTCCTGTTCTCGTTTGATAAGAGGTACATTGTCCAAACTTTTCATACTGTTTCTCCTTAATCCCCCTCACCCCCCTTTAGCAAAGGGGGGGTTGGGGGGATTTGGATTATGTTCTTGGCATTGCTAATAGCATGGCATCCAGCAGGCGCTTTTCCTCACTAACTTTAGGATATAACGCTGAAAGAGCATTGGCAAGCCTTAAAAAATCAGAACCACGATCCTGTTCGGCTTTTAGGAGAGCACGCAAAGCATTGGTTCGTCCATTGGCCTGAAGAAGCATCGCTGCATGAATGCGATCGAGGGTTGTTGCTTCTTGCTTAGCTCTAAGTGCTTCGTCAGAAACAGCGCCCATGGCCTTCTTCTTGCGTCCCCTATGTCCTTTGATTTCTGGAGCTGAACCTCTTTCACCCTCAGGGAAAAGCTTCAGTTGTAAAGAAACTTCGGGGCTTCTTTCAAACCGGTCCGCAAATGCTTGTGCATTCTCTTCACCAAAGAGTTGCTTGGCGCGGTCCTTAACTGAAAGCAGACGAACTATCCCTTTTTCAGTCTCGATGATCCTGCCCTCCCATTCAGTAAGATGAATACCAAGAGGTTGTGCGAAGCGGCGTACTACATCAAAAATTAAACTATACCCTTGCTTCTTTTTCTTAGGCGATTCTTCCTCCTCATCCTCCCCTATGTCTTCATCATTCTTTTCCTTTTCTCTGGCTCCATTACCATTCGTGCTCTGGAGTGTCCAGAGAAATAGCGCAGTGAGACGTGCATCTTCTTCTAAAGCACCAGCAGTACTGTTCCTTGCCAGGGCTTCGGGTGTTCCTAAGACTTGCTCAAGGGCAGTCCGACCTACCACTTCCCAGACATAGGCTAAGAAACCTTTACGATGGGGCTCCGTGGCCTCTGGATCACCGCCTAATGGAATTTCTCGTTCTTCAGCATCAACGACTTTTGAGTAACGGCTATAAATCTCCAGAGCAGGACCAATGCAAGCAAAAACAAGATCTGCACCTCGGACACCTTCAGATTGAAGCCTCTCCATCCAATCGCCCACACGTTTAGGTAGCTCACGAAGTACATCACCCCAATCCCCGACTGGGGCATCATTTGGGCGGGGGCGACATATCAAATGAATACTTGTTGCCAATGAGGCCGAATCCCTTGCACTTACCCGGGTGGGCATTTCTGTCGCAACAGGCCATGAAGCGGTTATCAGCCAGCCAGATTTTACCATGCCATTAAGAAGAGCCTCCCATCCTTCAGTCGTTTTGTGAGCAAAAACCATACAACCAATTCCAATATCAGAAAGAATACGTCTTCCCTCATGGCATGCCTTAGCAATTGATAACTCGAAAAATTCAGGTGTTTTTGGTTTACCATTGACGATGTGAGCTTGATTCCACACTATTTCTTTTTCTTTCGGAGTTAATTGTGAATTACCATACTCACCAAACCCCAAAAAAGAATCGCCAATTAACGAACGTTTCATCCATACGTAGAAAAAATCTGATATATCGGCGTAAGGAATATTATCGTAATAAGGAGGATCGGTAAACCATATATCTGCCGCTTGATCTGGAAGAGGTGATTGGCATGCGTCCCCTATTGAAACTTGTCCAGCAATAGATATGGCACCAGAAACTCCTGTCAACACCTCTTGCATCTGGTCAATTATTTTGTCCCAACTGCCTGCACTTTCAATTATAGGAATGGATTCGGCAAAGTCCCAAACCACCGCTATTGCATGTCTACCAAATAAATCAGCTAACGACTCTCCTGTGGGTATCCAGCGACAGTGTGCGTTGCATTTCATAGCTACTTTATTCAATGCAATCGTAAGTAGGCGATGGATGCTTTGAGACCCAGTTGTTCCGGTAATAATTTTTGATAGGGTCATCAAAGATAGCTGTTGCCTCGCCAAGAATAGGTCTTTAAATCTCGTAGCGCCATAACGAGTAGGGGCACTAACTCCACGGGCATTGGGAGAAGGTCGGATAGGAGATAAATTTTCTGTTAGGTCAGTAGGAAAAGTTGGGGTGTTTATTAATTTCTGCAAATCATCTCGTGCATCCTCAAAAATTTCATAGTCTCTTTGCGTAGCTACTCGATATGCACGTGTTGGACTTTGATCTCTTCTTGTAACCACAGCTAGTATTATGCCATTATTCGCCCCTCCATATTTCTCTTTTAACTGTGCTTGCAACCGGGAACCAGGAATCACTGAATTACATACAGGACAGGTCGCCCTACCGTTTTGGATTGTTCCGGACGGCACTTCCAGATCAGATTTGGGTTCAAAAACCTCAAGTTCCACATAAGGTAACTCTTTCCTCCTTTTTATAAACGTAGTACGGAAAGTATCATTCGGATGTACAACTCTGTACTTCAACGCGTATCTTCGATTCCTCTTTCGACAAAGCCAGAATGATCGCACAAGGGGTATCTCAGCTCCACACTTTGGTGAGTCGCAATGTATTGAACGAGCCCATAAGTATATAAGCGGTTGTGCTCCATCAGGATCAGGCGGGTAATATTTGGCCAACACTTTCTTTGCTAAATCCTTTACTTCTGTTCCTACGTGCCTCAGCTCTTCGGCAAGTCTCATACCTTGTCGGGGAATATCTTCCAGCACCACCTTAAGAAGCAAATAAGCTACTGGATTAAGATCGCTTGCGAATGTTTCACATCCGAGTCTCAATGCTTCCAACGGAATTGATCCACCACCTGCAAAGGGGTCTACGACAAGTGGTGTTTCTTCAAGGTGAGCAGCTTTAACCAGCCCACGACCAACTTCCAGGTAGGTTTGATTTGTTGAGAGATCCCAATTCGAAAAATCTCCGATAAATTTCAGAAGGGCCTGTTGAAGATCTTTGTCATTTGCCCCCACTTTCCCCTGAACCTTCGGTAAAAGGTCCCTTGCCTTCTCTTTGAAATCTTCTGGACAATGTGGATCGCATGGATCGGGGAAAAGAAGTGCAAGGAGTATCGTTCGACAAGCAGAGAGCGGCCGACGTGCCCACCACAGATGTAGAGATTTCGGATGTCCTTGACGAAGGTAAGTCTCCCGCAACGACTGCTTCGATACAACCGCAATCGGAAAATCCACCTCAGCTAAACGTTTACATTCTTTGGGGATCAATTTAAAGCTCCTTAATTCTTGCCTTCTCTCTAAAGCTTATCTCAAATTCTTTTTTATGATTCAAGCATGACATCTAATGCAACCGGTCCTCGGTAATTAAATGCCAATTCAAAGGTGACTCTTCTTTGAGGCTTTAATTCCTCCCAATTAGATCTATGTTTATGGTAACGGTACATGAATAATCTGTCACCTAAACCGTCTCTTAGGATAAAACCGTATGAGGTTTCTATTCTGCTTATTGAACCACTAAATCTTATGGCTTTACTTTCCTTCGTAAACGTGCCACGAGGGTCTCTTTTAAGGCGTATATCTATATTGGCTTCGCTCATGCTTCTAAATACTTCATTGGCCTCATTAATTTCTCCTTCCAAGTATAGTAATCTAGCGTACCAAAACTGGGCGTGGTAACGATTGTCCCCTTTAGTAAAAGACCGTCTAAGATGGTGTTTTATTTCTTCTGCACTTGCTTCCGGGACACTACCCAACACCATCGCTAATTTGAAATTTATATCCTTGTCTGAGGGATTAGCCTCAACACATTCCTTTAATACTTGTATTGATTCTTGCTTTTTCCCTACATGCTCATACATTTTTGCGAGGCGTGAGGCGATATAAGGGCTTCTCTTATTTCTTGCAAATGCCTTTTTTAGAGCCTCCAATGCCTGAGGATATTTGTCAATTATTCCATTAAATATGGACTCTGCGTCCAACAAGTAGCTACTATCAGGAAATAACTGTAGGGCTCGATTTAAACTTTTTTCTATCTCGCTGATTTTTCTTTCGATCGTAACTTGATCCCCTTCTTTCATTACTTCGGATAACTCTTCAAGACCAATTTTTATCAATGTATGAAAAGGATATGCAGATATTAGATCATCGGAAGCAATTCTTAGAGCTATGCTTTGTGATTCTTGCCTAAATTTACTTTTCTCCACTAAACTCGTTGCCTTTTCAGCTTTCTTTAAAGCTAACTCGGACAATGAATGAGCTATGCTCTTGCTCCAATGTGCCTTTTTGTACGCTTTTTGCAAAAGATCTGTAGCTTTTTCTAAACTTCCACCGCCTGCATTCATTTCAAATATTGCTTCTTGTTGTAAGAGCTTCGGATCTGCTGGCGCACGATCTTCTGCGATTTTGTAAATTTGACGAATCAACTCATTATCCCGGAAAAGTGACATAAGCTGCTTGGCATTCGTTAGCCCTCTGAAGGCTCCTCTGTCTGAGCTATAATCAATATCTAGAGCGCTTATGATTCTTATGTATTCGTCGAATCTTTCCTGGGCTCCAACCAAGACTCGTTCAAAAACAATTTCTGCTATATGAGGGTGTCTTGATTGATAAACGTAATCCCTAATAATATTGTTCATAGTCGCAAAAACAACGAACTCCAGAGGTTCGAATAGCTTTTCCTTAAAAGCATTAAATGAAATTCCATGCACCCTTGAGATAATGCCTGCCCTTACGGGTACCCTTAATCTGTGCAAAACGCACACCGTTAGGTAAAGTGACTGTGCTTGGCGTGAGGGAATCGAAGCGTACTCATCGTAAACTATATCAGTGAATGGTTTGCCGTGGGTGGCCTCGTGTAGAGCCACAAGTAGCTGCCTTCCGGCCCTTTCTGAAAAAGCCTCCCGCTGTTGTTCTATTGTCTCTCCCTCTAGATAACCAAGTGATTTATGCTTTGTAAGCAGATTAATCAGTTCATCAATCTCCTTTTGGTTTAGATATCTTAGCTCATAACTTTGAGTTAGATAAGGTTCCAGTTCCTCGCAAAATATATTCCACTCATTGTTTCGTTCAGCACTTATTATTGTTAGCGGGATTTTATCCTTCCGTGCCTTCTGAATGAAGGATTCGATTATTTCTATGGAGTCAGATGCAGGATCGACAAACAGAAAAATACGTTCTTTGCAAAGACTATACAATTCGGAAATTGGTTCGTAGTCCGGATGACAAAATGGTTTCAGTGAAAGACATAATTTATCAAATAGAACGGCGGCATCCCATGCCAATCTATGTAAGACGGCCGTTTTCCCTGAGCCTGCATGCCCTTTCACCAAAAAGAATTGTTGTTTTTCGATCCTCTCTTCTTCTGTGGCCAGAAATACCTCAGACATTATGTCGTCGGATATCGACCTTCTAACATCCAGTTCCCAAACAATAGGACCAAAATCTGGAAAATACCCTTTATAAAAAGCCTTGTGGTTAATTTCGCCAATTTTGAAGCCTTTATGTAAATATTCCACATCACGATTCAAAAAAGTTATTAAGCTCTCGCTTGGTTTGACACCCTCCGAGACGGCAAATCGGCTTCGAATAGGGTGCTCTTTTTCTTCTCGGATAGTACCAAGGATTCTAAAACCGGATGGGATTGCTTCATTTATAGAATTTAGGAATTCTTCAAAAGTCCCTTGGATACAACTTATTTTTTTACCCTCCCAAAATCTCACCTCCGCCAATCCAATGTTGGGAGCAACGAGATAGTACCTGGGCTTCGCTTCTCCCAATTGGGCCAATTCAAGGAGTATTGTTCGTAAATCAAAATCATTCAAACTATGACCTACAAAAACAAAGGGATATTCATACGCCAAATCCCGAATTCTTTCAAAAAGTCGGCTCCTACCCTTTCTATGTGTAACATACTGATCGGGTGTCAAAATTAAAGGCACATCAGGATCGTTTATATCTGTAATACAACCGTGGAGTTTAAAGTACAGTACGTTTTGGGGTGACCTAAGCTTTTCTTCAATTCTCTCCCCATTCTTCTTAATCGGGACTGGCTGCTGTAATCTGTCCTTCACTTCTTCGTAGGCGCGCTCAAGGATAAGATCGTAATTGGTCGTTGCTATAGCAGTCCAAACAAATTTCGGGATTAATTTGTGGAATTCGGCCGGCCTAAATTCACGAAATATCGACCCTATGAATTCTTGCACGGTGAATAAATCCGTTTCCGACATCGCGAGTTCTGCTACCTGTGAGAGAGTTCGCTCTCGATACTCTTTCCCAAGAAACCTATCACAAATTATTTCTGCCAACTTCTTGACACCGGGTGGCTGTTTGTTTTCAGGATGTATTGCTCCTTTTGCAGCCCCGGCCCCAAGAAACAGTACAGCCTGTCCATCCCTAATGTTATCGACCAAAATCTTTGGTATGTCCATATAGCCTCCAAGTTTCAGAACTTGCATTGATGCTCATGGAGAGATAAAAATGGTATTATCGTTTACTGAAAATATTCCAAGGGTTTGCCAAGAAACCAATTACGACCTGAATTACCTTTTCTTAATCGGCATCTTCATATTTCGCGGTCCCCATAAGGGATTTCTCCCTCCCTAACCTGCATTGGCTGCGTCACAGCATCAATCGACAGATAATAATGCTCGGCCTTCTTTACCCATTAGGCAGCGCTAAAACGCCGCTTCCATCGACAAGCTCAGGACACTGA
>PEUO01000196.1:0-1073 GCA_002780715.1 Deltaproteobacteria bacterium CG03_land_8_20_14_0_80_45_14 | reverse complement strand
TTACCCTCTTCAAATCCCTCCGGCCGCCTCACCGACTCGGCGGCGTGATAAACAGTGCCTCCTTATTCGTCGGCACATCACCCTCACCCCCCTTCCTGCCTACCGGCAGGCAGGTGTTAAAGTGGGGAAGATTATCACCTTTCCTAAAACGGACATAAGTGACTCTCTGCGTCAATCTATTTTCCCAATCCCTTCAAGAACCTCTGGAAGGATGAGGTCTATAAATTCGGATGGAGTCACTATTTTAAATGAGTAATCGCCTGTCAACTTTAGTTTTTGAAAATGCTGTTTATCCCCTGTCACAACAAAGTCTGCCTTGCTTCGGATGGCTGAAACAAGAACTGGCACATCCTTATTCGCAATCTTATCAGAAAATTCTCTTAACTCTTCTGGTTGGGGCAAGGGGATGATTTTGAGATTCAACTTGGGAAGATATCTCTTATACACAGAGAGTATTCCAGGCATCTTCTTTTCTAAATTTCGTTCAATTTCAATAAGATTGAATCTCCCTGTTGAACCAACAAGAAAGGGAAGTTTAAGGGTTAATAAGTCGAGAATGGTGCGCGGAGATCCTTTATCAGAAAGGAGGCCAGAGAGGATGACATTTGAATCAAGAAAAACTCTAACGATTCTTTTTGCCATAGGTTTCTTGATATAGCCTCTCTCGTTCTTCTTGAAGGCCTTTCAGGAGATCTTCTTCAGAAAGACGTGAGGCTTTCAGTAATTTTCTTATCTCTCTTCTCGCTTCATCCAGCTCAAGCCTTCTGGGAGTTATAATGACAGAGTCGCCGACCGGAATGATTGAAACGACTTGCCCCTCTTCAAGATGACCCATGATCCTTATTTTTTTGGGAATGGTGAGTTGACCACGAGACTTGATTTCTGTAGTTAGTGGCTTCATGATCTGCATTTTAAGCCTCCCCTATTATATCTGAATTCAGAATATCAGAATTCTGAAAAGATTGCAACAGACAATAGTGGGCAGATTCGTTTTCCCCTTGCATATTTTTCAAATCCCCCCCGCCCCCCTTTGCTAAAGTGGGGTAAATCACTACCTAATTCATTGGATATTG
>PEUO01000102.1 GCA_002780715.1 Deltaproteobacteria bacterium CG03_land_8_20_14_0_80_45_14 | reverse complement strand
CACCCCGTTAGAGAAAGTCTCTAACAGGGCAAGCGGGGCATTAAACCCCGTGTTCGCTCTAAAAGGCCTCTGGCCCAGAAGGAATGACATCTTCATCCCCGCTGCAAGCAGCGGGGCTTTCTAACGGGGTAAAAAGAGACGGCCGGAAAGGAGTATTGCAATCTGAGATTCAAGATGATATGATTAAATTATATGAGACAATCCTCCTTGCCTACTTTGTTTTCCCGACTAACGTAGGCAGACCTGTCTGCGGTAGGCAGGTGATCGCGGGGTGAACCCCGTTAGAAATTCTATCGGGGCATTTAACCCCGTTGGAATTATTCTAAAACGTTGTGCAGCTGCAGCCGCCGGCCCAGAGGGCCTCCCTCCGGGGCATGAGCCCTTCCGGGGTGGAGCCTGGCCAGGAGGGAGTAGCGGGATATCATTTCTAACGGGGTGAAGGTTCTTATTTGAAAGAAACAGGGGAGGAAATTGCCGAAAAGGTCATCTTTGATGATCTCCACATGGCCAATGCCCTTTTTGGCGCCCACAGTGAAAATTTAAGACGCATTGCCAGGACCATTGGAGTGAAGATCAATGCTAAAGGCAATGCTCTCACCATCCAAGGGGAAGGCTTGGATGTCGATCTTTCAAAGCGGGTTCTAAACGACCTTTACAGCCTCCTGAAAAAAGGTTACCCCCTTTACCCAACCGATATCGATTATGCCATTCGGATGATCTCCGACGATCGGAATGTCAGCCTTGAAAATATCTTCCTCGATACCGTTTATATCTCATCCAGGAAGCGGGTGATCACACCCAAGAGCCTCGCTCAGAAGCGTTATATTGACGCCATTCGGAAGTACGATCTGGTGATTGGGATCGGTCCTGCTGGAACAGGAAAAACCTACTTGGCCATGGCCATGGCTGTCGCCAGTCTCATGAAGCAAGAGTTTGAGAGAATTGTCCTGACCCGCCCGGCTGTAGAAGCCGGCGAGAAGTTAGGATTTCTTCCCGGAGATATCTCTGAGAAGGTCAATCCCTATCTTCGCCCTCTTTATGACGCCTTACACGATATGATGGATTTCGACCGGGCCTCCAAACTCGTGGAGAAGGGTGTGATCGAAGTGGCTCCCTTAGCCTTCATGAGGGGAAGGACTCTCAACGATTCCTTCGTCATCCTCGACGAGGCGCAAAATACAGGGCCAGAACAGATGAAGATGTTTTTAACACGATTGGGTTTCAGTTCCAAGGCCGTCATTACAGGGGATATTACCCAAGTAGATCTTCCAGAAAATAAGGTTTCGGGGTTGATCGAAGTCCAGGGCATCCTTAAAGGAATCGAAGGAATTGAATTTGTTTACTTCACGGACAAGGATGTGGTCAGACATCCCCTTGTTCAGGAAATTATCAAGGCTTATGAAAGAGCGGAGGAAAGGAGACATCGCCAAAAGAATTCTCTTTAACGACCCATGATAAAAGCTTCCATAAAAAAATTTATCCTTGATCTTCCCTTTCTCAAAACCCCCAATGACCTGAGAGACCGCTCATGGCTGGAGAGGATCAAAACCCCCTCTTATCAGAAATGGTTTATCGGCATTGGAATCGCCATCATTTTCACTCTCCTCCTCTCCCCGAGTCTGACCCTTCATCTAAAAGAATATAAAGTGGGGGACATCGCTACCAAGGAGATCAAGTCCACGCAGGATCTTTTGGTCGAAGATGAAAAATCGACTCAAGAGAAAAAGGCCGAGGCAGAAAGATCTGTGCTCTCCGTTTATGACTACGATCCCATGGTTCTCAGCGATGCGGAATATCGGATCCGGACGATCTTCGGATCATTAGCCGCCTCCCCCCCAACAGGGGAGAAAGGAAACGACCAGAATGCAATGAGGAGAAAAGAATGGGATTCTACCCTCCGTCTGCCTCTCACTCAAAGAGAATGGCAGGTTTTGGAAAAGGAACGTTTCAATCCCGCTATTGGAGAGGCCGCTTTAAGACTGGTCGCTCCCATCCTGAAAAAAGGAGTGGTCAATGACAAAGACCTCCTGGACCCAGATGCTGACAGAGGAATCGTTATTAGGAACATTCAGACCCGAGAGGAAAGAAAGAGTTTTCCTCCTTTTGGCTTTTTTGATTTTAAGGAAGCGAAAGCCAAAGTCCGGTCACAAGCTGACCTCCCTTCTCCTATTAAGGGAAAAGAATTATCGCCCGTTGTCCTCAAGATGGCTGAACACTTTCTAAGACCAAATCTCACTTTCAATAAAGATGAAACCGAAGGACAGAAGACCAAAGCAAGAGAAAAGGTCACTTCGGTCTATTTTCAGGTCAAACGGGGGGAAATGATTTTGAGGGCTGGTGAGCGGGTACAAGAAGAGCATCTTTTAAAAATCAAGTCCCTCAGAAAGGCGCAGGAAAGAACTCACCTTCTGGCCATCCTCATTGGAATGGGCCTTCTGACTTTCCTCATCTTGGCCAGCCTTTACCAATTCTCTACGCAAAACATCCGAAAGATCGCCCTTTCCCAGAAAGACATTCTTTTCTTTTCCACCACTCTGGTTGGGATCATTGCCTTCCTCAAACTTTTCCAACTGAGCACGGATGTTTTGGGAGGAGAATTTTTCTCCATCCCTTCTTCTTCTTACCTCTATCTCTTCCCCATCGCCACCAGCGCCATGCTTGTTCGGATTGTCCTGAACTCAGAGGTGGCCATCGTCTTCACCCTCCTCGCCAGTTATTTCTCAGCCGCTTTGATGGGAAATCAACTCTTCTACTTCATTTTTACCTTTGTGGGGAGTGTGATCGGCGCCCATAAGGTGGCACGATGCGAACAGAGGAGCATCCTCATCAAGGCTGGAATTACTGTGGGAGGGATTAATATCTTAATGATCCTTTCTTACAACCTGATTTCTGGAAATCCTTTCAAAATGACCCTTCTCTCTGATCTGATGATGGGTTTTCTGGGAGGCGTCCTCGCTTCGGTTCTCGTCCTGGGAATCGCCCCCATTATAGAAAGCCTTTTCGGCTACACCACGGATATCAAACTACTTGAATTAGCCAATATGGATCATCCCATTCTCAAGGATCTTATCCTTCAAGCTCCCGGTACCTATCACCACAGCATCATTGTCGGGAGCCTGGTAGAAGCCGCTGCCAAATCCATTTCCGCCAACCCCTTGTTGGCAAGAGTCAGCGCTTATTATCATGACATTGGAAAATTGAAAAAACCTCTTTACTTCATTGAAAACGTTGGAGGGGGAGAGAATAAACACGACCATCTCACTCCTACGATGTCGAGCCTCATCCTCATTTCGCATGTGAAGGATGGGGTGGAGATGGCTCGTGAAAATCGTCTGGGAGAGCGAATCGGTCACATCATTCAACAACATCATGGGACAAGCCTGATCTCCTACTTCTATCAAAAGGCCAAAGAAAAAGAAAACCCGGAGATGGAATTGATCAACGAGAATGATTTTCGTTATCCCGGCCCAAAACCTCAGACCAAAGAGGCGGGGATCGTGATGCTGGCCGATTCGGTAGAGGCTGCCTCTCGTGCCCTCGCCGAACCCACGCCCTCTCGAATCAAGGGCCTGGTCCAACGGATTACGAACAATATCTTCTTGGATGGACAGTTAGAGGAGTGCGAATTAACCTTGAAGGACCTTCAAAAAATTCAAGAGAGTTTTAATCGAATCTTAACCGCCATCTTTCACCATAGAATTGATTATCCCATTCCAACAAGCTCGGAATCACCTAAGAAGAGGAACGATGAAGATCTGGATTCGAAATCGACAAAAACATATCCCTTTAAACTTAAGAAAAATAAGAAGGGTGGCCCAAAGGATATTGACCGAATTGGGGCTTCTTGAGGCTGAGCTCAGCCTTCTGTTTGTCAATGATCTCCAGATTCAAACATTGAATCGGCGATACCTCCATCGAGACAAACCAACCAATGTCCTCGCTTTCCCCATGAGGAGAGGGGAGTTTTCAACCCTCCATCCTCATCTCCTTGGTGACCTAGTGATTTCGGTTGAGACAGCCAAGCGCCAATCGAATCGATTCGGTCTCGACGAAATGGAAATGGTCATCCTCCTGATGGTCCACGGAGTGCTTCACTTGATTGGCTATGAGCATGAGGGAACGAAAAAAGGGGCTCGGGAGATGACCCTCAAACAAAAGGAACTCTTTCACACGATTATAGGAAAGTGAAAAGTAATGAACTCGTAAAAAGTCCCAATCTGTCACCCTGAATTTATTTCAGGGTCTCGTAAGTATTTGATTTTGTTAGATGCTGAACCAATACTGAGTGGAGCTCAGCACAAGGTTCAGCATGACGTTTTCTGTGATTTTCGACTTTTTACGAAACCATCAAAAGTAGCCAGTGCAAAATGCAAAATTAACATTGCAAAATTAGCATTGAATAACTCCACCGTCCAATTTTCAATTTTTTCATTCTTTCCATTGCTAAATTTGCACTGCTAATTTTTTAATTTGCAATGATTCCCTTATTAGTTGAAGATCCAAAGTCTTCGAAGCCGATTAAACCGTTTGAGGAAGGCAAGTTCCTCAGGGGTCATCAAGGAGGGAGAAATTCTCTCTTTCAATTTCAGCACCCCCCCATCATCGACCCACCTGAGCAGAGGGAAGAGATAGCGGCGGAGAAGTCCTTTTTCCTTAAAATAGAAACTACTATTGAAATCGATGAGGAAAGGTTCTCCTTTTTCAGAGACAAGGATGTTCCCTTTATGTCGCAAATCCAAGTGGACCACCCCCCTGCCATGAACCTCCCTGAGCACACTTTCTAAGTCAGAGAAAAAAGAAGAAGGAAGGGACTCTCCTCTCAGGATGTATCTTCCTCGAATGAACTCCATGGCAAAAGCAAAGCGGTCAATTCGCTCAACAGGCTGGGGAATGCCTTTCATTCCTGTGAGCCGGGAATAGATCCTCCACTCTTTATGAATCAGCCAAAGCCCTAATGTCCATCGGAAAATGAAATTCTTTCTTCGGACATCCTTCACCATCAGGGATCGACCTTCCACTTCTACCTGATTCAAGTCGGGTTTCCCAAAGGCTTTTCCCTTGACACAAGAGATAATCCCTTGTTCGAAATCTTCTCTCTTCACTTCCCACCCTTTAAAATATGAGACCCCAATAGGGACGGCTTAGGATCAGCACGATTCCGGAAAGGATGATGAGGAGAATCCCCTCTTCGCTGTTCTCGATAACATATTTGAATTGCCAGGAGCCTTTTTCGTTCGAATAGGGGGTCCATCGGGGAAGGTAATCTGGAACCTTCTCGTCATAATCGTCAAATTGACTTCCAAAAATCTTCTTCAACCGATCTCCCTCAACCTTCCTTTTATAGGGGATGTAATGGAAACAGAACATAAAGAAAGCTGCTGCCAGAAAATAAATATTCCCCGCCAGGATACAAAAGCCTGCTGTAATAAATATCGAACCGATGTAGAGTGGATTCTTGACATAAGCGTAAGGGCCTGTCACCGTCAGAACCTCGTTCTTTTGAAGATGACCCGCCGCCCAGAGGCGAATGCCTTCTCCAAAAAAAATCAAAACCATTCCGATCAAGATCCCGGGGAATTGGGGTTTCGCAAAGATCACCAATAAAAAGGCTCCGATAAAGAGCAGAATCCTTCGGATCTTCCTCTGCCAAGACGTCCTCTTTTCGTCCATAACATCCTTTCTTTTTTATTGAACCAGATTAGGAGAAACTTTCTTTTTTTTGTAAATAAAGTAGAGGTTTCTTAAATAGATAAAATTCCCCGGCAAATAGGCCAGGATGAAAACTGGATCCATGCGATGAATGGCATAAAAGAGGACAATCAATCCGCCGGCTAAACTGAGGAACCAGAAAGAAACAGGGATGACGCTCTCCTTCTTTTTCTCAGAGGCGATCCATTGGACAATAAACCTCATGGTGAACATCACTTGTCCGATGAAACCAAAGACCAGCCAGAAGTCCAAATGGAATTGGGGATACCTGGCCGAGAAATCTCTAAAAAAATCGAGCGCGAACCCCAGAAAAGTTATACATTCCATCTCAAATCCTTTCCTCGATCTCATAGTGAAGGGCGCGCCGCTTCATCCATCTCACAGCCAGCAGGTCGATGAAGGATCGCACCATGCGATTTCGAATATTGTATTTGGACTTCCCAGATTTTCTCGGATGGTGAGAAACGGGAACTTCAACGATCCGGTATCCTTTCATCTTAACCAGGGTGGAGAGGAATCGGTGCATCCCATTAAACACCGGTATCTCCTGAATGCACTCCTTCTTGAATGCCCGGAGGGTGCAGGCGCTATCCTGAATGTTTTCACCGCTTAGCCAGTTTCGAACACCGTTGCCAATTTTAGAAGAGATTTTCTTCAGCCACGTATCTTCCCTTTTCCGCCGCCATCCCGTCGCCATATCATAACGATCTAAATATTCTAATAACCGCGGAATATCCGCAGGATCGTTTTGAAGATCGGAATCCAAGGTGACGATCTTTTCTCCCCGGGCTTCCCTCATCCCGGCCATGAGGGCCGTGCTTAACCCACGGTTCTCCTTTAAACGAAGGATTCGGATGAAAGGATATTGAGAGGCCATTTCTTTTAGAATCCTCCGGCTTCCGTCCGAACTTCCATCATCCACGAAGATCATTTCATAGGAGCGCCCAAGTCCCCTTAAAACCTCCGCCAGCTTAGGGATTAAAAATGGAAGGTTTCCCTCCTCATTATAGACAGGTGCCACCACCGATATCTCGATCTCTTTAGAATTATCCATATGATATCTCACTAAAACTAATCATAAGGCATAACGCCCCTCACCCTTCCCCTCTGGAGACTGTGTCATAATAAATAGTAGGCAGGAAATGAAGGCCTAGTCCTCGGCGGTCTGCAAATTGGACAGAGGACAGAGGGGCGGCTGAGGGAGCTTTAGAGCGTAACCTTTTGGTGAATAAAATCATACGCTTGTTTACCATGCAAACATCACTTTCAACATTCAGGATGGTTGCCCATAACCTTAAAATAACCGCAATTCTAAAGCCCCCGAAGCTGGCTCTCTGTCCTCTGTCCCCATTACGACACAGTCTCATCGGGGGAGAGGGGAAGGTCGCTTCGACTCGCAACCGAGGTGAGGGGGACATTAACGGTTGGAAATCAGGATAAAATCGCTATCCCCAACACCTCGTTTAGCAATCAATTGGACTTCTGGTCTGCCTTCGATGCGTTCAAATTTTAAAAAATCTCTGGATCTGAGCAGACAGAATACCCGTTCCGCAGACCCTAAGAAATTCAAAAGCGCCTCTTCTCCCTCCAACACCAGGATGGGAACGATCCCTGTGTAAAAATTATAAGGACCCGGTTCAAAATCTCCATAGATGGCTAACCTCTCACCGGGTTGAATTCGTGAAGTGATCTCCTGGCAAATGAAACGGGCTGTTTTATGAGGGTTCGCAAGGGGGAAAACGACCCTCAATGTATAGAAGAATCCTCCTGCCATCATTCCGATGAGAAGCAAAAAAATGGCTCCATAATACTTAAACCGGTTGAGCATAAATAGACCAATGCTCACCCCGACCAAGAGAAGGGCAACAGGGAGACTATAGGAAAAGTAAGAAGGAAGTTTAGTTGAAATCACCCAAGGCAGGGCAGCGCCGGCCACTAAAATCACTCCCATCAATACATAAAGGGGAATCGTAATCCATTCATGCCGAAAATGTCTCATGGAAAAAGAGATGAAATCCTCCCAAAGTTTTCCGATCATGAGCGATACGGCCGGAAAGAGAGGCAAAAAGTAAAGCCCTCTTTTTCCCTTGGACAGAGTGAAAAATAGAAAGATAAAAATGAACCAGATCATGAGAAAAAGAAATTCCTTTTTCTTTGCCATCATGGTTCTGGAAAGACCATAAGCGACTGCAGCAGGGAAAAAAATGATCCAGGGTAAAAAGTTAGGCGGAAACTGAAAGAGGTAGTAATAGATAGGCCGGATATGAGCTGACCCCTTTGCAAAGCGATCGATGCTGTGCCGCATCAAGGTCATGGTAAGGTATTCTTTTCCTCCTTTTAAAACGGCAGGGAGATACCAGGCTAAGACGATGGCCACAAAGAGGAGTATCCCGGGAAGGAGCCTCATCGCCTTGATTCCTTTCCAATCCTTTTGGATTAAAAGAAAAATGAGGGTAACGAATAAGGGGAGGATAAATCCAACAGGTCCCTTGGTTATGGTGGCCAAGGCTATGCCTATATAATATCCATAAAAAGAGAGACCCTTCATCCCTTCCGGGGAAGTCCCTCCCTCTTGGCGACGTTGATACCATTGGAGAAAACAAAATATCGAAGCCGTGGTAAAGAAGGTAAGGGTGGTATCGATATTGCCCCGGGTAGAAAGATAGGCAAATTGGGCGCTCGTCGCCAGGATGAGCCCGGAGAGAAACCCTGTGCGTGAGGAATAGAGTTTCTTCCCAATGAAAAAAGTGAGAAGCACGGTTAACGTCCCGAAGAGGGCAGAAGGAAACCTTACTGAAAATGGGGTAAACCCTTGCCAGAGGAAGGATGAAAGGGCAATGGCCCAGAAATAGAGAGGGGGCTTATCGGTGTAAAGATTCCCATTGCGATGCATGAGGATCCAGTCTCCCCCATTCACCATCTCTCTCGAAACTTCAGCATAACGGGGCTCATCAGGATTCCAGAGATCCCATTGACCCAGATTAACAAAATAAATGATGAGGCAGAGTCCCAGAAGAAGGGCAAACTGGGCCCATGGCTGAGGGGTCCATTTGGAAAATCGTTGATCCATTCTATTCATCTGATCGTCTCTGTGACCACTCCCTGGGGCGAGACGTAGACTAAGCCCCTCCGACGGCTTTCATCCATTAACCCCCTGAGAAAAACCTTTTGGTCTTTTACGATGGGGTTGAGACGGAGGTATTCTCTAAAAAACCTGAAGCGATCAACCTTCGTCATTACCTTAGGAGTGGAAGTGTTGAGCTGGAGAAAATTTCTGAACAATTTTTTTTGATTCACCTTCTCATTCATGAGGAGATCCTCGAAATCGAGAAGATGGAAATTCCACGTCCCCCCTTTTTCTGAGACGAGGATATTACAGGTCTTCATATCTTTATGATATAAACTCATTCTATGAAGACCGTCAAGCCAACGGGCAAAGGTCTCGATAAAAAGCCCCTTTTTATTTAAATCTTTAAACCCCTTTAAAATATACCGATCCATCTCTTGATCGTTTGCCAGAGCCTCCATGAACAGAAAACTCTCCTTCAATCCTAACCAGTTTTTTTTCTTCACCCAGGCCAGGGGTTTAAGAGACGGAATGCCTCTCGCTCGCATGCCATTGGCCGCTATCCACGATTTAAACCCTTTCGACCGACGGAAATGTTCTTTCATCTGTCCCCAGAAATGAGGGTAGCAGAACTGTTTCAAACATATCCTTTCCCCTTCATCATTCAATATGGAAACGATCACCTCCGGGGAATATTTGATCAGGGAAAAGGGCCTTTCCCTCACCAGGTCTTGATGTTCTTTCATCACCCTTTTCAAACGATCCATGGGGAAATCCCTTCGACGAAAATAGCGAATCCCCTTCTCCATTTGAACCGTAAACTCGGTGCTTTCCTTCAGGCATCGTTTCGTTCTGCTTCGCCACTGCCTCTTTTGAAGGCG
Organism: Deltaproteobacteria bacterium CG03_land_8_20_14_0_80_45_14; assembly: GCA_002780715.1. Taxonomy (GTDB): domain Bacteria; phylum Desulfobacterota; class BSN033; order BSN033; family UBA1163; genus UBA1163. The sequence continues at coordinate 1,791 of PEUO01000102.1, read as the reverse complement.
ACCCATCATGGGGTAGATCTTTTGATGTAAAATTTCTCTTCTTTGAGAATCGTCGAATCTCCCCTCAAAATATTGACTCAGGAATTGGAGTTGTTCCTCTTCTCCCCATGTCGATCTTAAAGAATGAAAGAGGTGCGATAAATTCGATAGCCTCTGGTTCAAGGAGAGGGGTTTTACGATCTTGGCGCGATGTAAATCTGTAAGAAATAAAGAGTCGCCATCCCACAAAAAGTTCCCTCCGTGAAGATCTTGATGAAATAATCCCGCATCTTGAAATTTCCTCACGGTCATCGTTAATTCGACAATCGAATGAGGTGCTTTTGATTTCGCAACCTCCTCGATGAATGAAACCCCTGTCCCGATTGCCTCTGAAAGGTAATAACTTTCCCTGACCAACCCTCTTTGGACCCTTTCCATCCAGCCCAAGGGTTTAGGGATGTTGAGGTTTCTATTTTCCAATCGGGAAGCAATGAAGAATTCTTTCCGGCCTCTGGAGGGAAGAAAAAGATACTTCACATACTCCATCCAGCCCTTTGTCTTATCTCTCTTGAAAAAAACCCTTCTTCCGTCCGGAAGACAGAAAATAGCCGCCCTTCTCCAGGTTGACTCCTTGACCACCTCCCCTCCCATCTCCTGAACCGAAGAGATGGGATCGTCAAAAAAAGTGGAGGGAAGATCATCCAATACTTCCCCTCTCACCCAACCACGGATTTCAGCTTTTGATATCTTTACGTACTGCCCCATATCTCGAGGGCGCTCTCCAACCATGAAAATACTCCGAGTGTCTGGGTCAAGGTTACGGCTACGAAGTCCGTTTCGTTCAGCGTCGAACGGTTACGTCAACTTCTTTGGACGAAAGACGTTACCGAATGTCGAAAAGACCCGACCACGGGACGATACGGGCCCTGTACCTTTGATGCTGGCCCCGATCTTTAACGGTAACGTTCTTGCTCGGCCTAGTCCCTTTAGTGTCAGGATGTTTATGCTATGGTACAGGGCGGGCATCCTCACCGTTACCGTTGGACGAAACCCATTTTCTAATTAACGAGGGATCGGAGATTTTATGGAGACCTCTTCCTCTTTCCCATCCTGATCATCTCTTGATAAAAACTTTCAACGGCCTCCACCTGTCGATCCAACTGGAAATCGTAATGGGCCTTCTGATAAGCCGCCTTTCCTAAGGCCTCCCTCATTTCCGGATGATGAAGCAATCGAAGGGCTGCCCGGGCCAACTCTTCAGGGGTATCGTTCACCACCAAACCTGAAATGCCATCCTCCACCAACTCGGGAAGCATCCCCCGATTGGCAACGATGGCCGGTTTGCCCATGGCCATGGCCTCTCTCAAGGCTCGGGCTGTTCCATCAGAGCCCGCCATTAAGAAGACAAAGATGTCCATACAGGCTAAGGTGTCGAGATAGTCATTCGTTTGATATCCTCCGAGAATGACCCACTTTTCAACGCCGAGCTGTTTCATGGGCTGGATGACACTCTGCTCTATCTGACTCGACCGGCCAACCAGGAGAACCTTCACGTTTGGAAATTCTTTCGTAATCGTTTTCACCGCCTCTAAAAAGACAGCCGTCCTTCGGTATCTTTGATATCGGGCGATCATTCCGATAACGATCTCCTTTGGTCCAATTCCAAAGAGGGCCCTCATATCTTTAAATTTCATCTGCGGATCATACCGGTTCAGGTCCAGGGCCGGTGAGATCTTCCCTACCCTCTCAAGAGGAAGTCCGAAATGTTCCGCATCCTCTCTCCTCGCTCTCTCTGAAAACGTAATCATTCCA
>PEUO01000234.1 GCA_002780715.1 Deltaproteobacteria bacterium CG03_land_8_20_14_0_80_45_14 | reverse complement strand
CCTCGCCACCTGTGGACTCACAGCTCCGTACCTCTTGATATCATCCAGTGGAATTCCTAAGTGCCTTGCCTTTGATTCGTTGCTGTAGGTAACCATTCCTCCCTCAAAGTAGTCGGAGCTCCCTGGCACATTGGTGATAAGATCGCAAATTAATCCTCCCGTACAAGATTCTGCAATCGAGACCGTCCATCCCCTTTCTCTCAAATAATCTCCAATGATCTTTTCTAATTTCTTCATGGATAAATCCTTTCCATCTATATGATGACGAAATTAATCGTGATAAAGCAGGTCCTTCCCGCCCCGTATCAAGTACGGGGTAAACTCCAGTGTGAATCCAGAAAAGAACTGGATTCCCCCGTATCAAGTACGGGGCAGGCTCAGTCAAGCCCGGAATGACAGGCAATAATGGGCCTATATTATAGTGTATAAAAAATGAAGAATGATATTCCCATAGACCCCTGCCATCACATCATCTAACACGACCCCAAATCCTCCCTTAAATTTTTTCTCAAGACGGCGGATAGGAAATGGTTTGAGAATATCGAAAAACCGGAAGAGAAAAAAACCGATAAGGATGAAGCGAGTTGTTTTGGGAACCCAGAGCATGGTGATGAGAAAACCCATCATCTCATCGATGACGATCCTTTGATCATCTTTTTTCCCAAAAAATATCTCAGCATTTTCTGAAATCCAAACGGAGAGAAAGAAAAAACCGATGAGAGTGATTTCATAGAGGGGTGAAGAAATTTCTGAAAGAAAATAATAGAGAGGGAGGGCGATGAGGGTTCCCAGAGTCCCTGGGGCAATGGGAGAGTAACCCACGCCAAAACCCGTAGCAACAAATAGGAAGAAACGGCTGATCATATCTAAGGGTTCAAGGATTCAAGGGTTCAAGGATTCGAGTAAAATTAATTTTTAGAGGTTTTCACCTGAACCCTCGAACCCTAGGCCACCGGAACCCTTCATTTAGAGTCTAACGACGACTCCCCTTTCTTTCAGAAACGATTTGACCTGAGCAACGGTATATTCCCGATAATGGAAAATGGATGCTGCAAGCACTGCATCAGCCTTTCCAAAAACCAGTCCTTCATAAAGATGCTCAAGTTTACCAACACCCCCAGAGGCAATGACAGGGATACTCACCTGCTCTGAAATGATTCGTGTCAATTCAATGTCGTAGCCATCCTTTGTTCCATCCCGATCCATGCTCGTCAGTAAGATCTCGCCCGCTCCCATTTCCTCCACTCTCTTTGCCCAAAGAACTGCATCTATTCCTGTGGGAACCTTTCCTCCATGGGTGAAAATTTCCCAGCTCTCCCCTTTTCTTTTTGCATCAATGGCGATGACAATACACTGGCTCCCAAAACGTTTCGAGGCCCTTTCTACAAAAGATGGATCCCTGACTGCAGCCGTATTGATCGATACCTTATCCGCTCCAGCTTTAAGAAGTTTCCGAATATCCTCCAAACGTCTGACCCCGCCTCCTACCGTGAGAGGAATAAAGATTTCCTCCGCTGTCCTGCGAACAATATCAATAAGAATATCCCTCTCCTCATACGAAGCCGTGATATCTAAAAAGGCGATTTCATCCGCACCCTGCTCGTCATAAACCTTGGCATTCTCAACCGGATCGCCGGCATCCTTCAGGTCTACAAACTGAGTTCCTTTCACTACCCTTCCGCTTTTTACATCCAGACAGGGGATAATCCGTTTTGCCAGCATCTATTACATCATCCTTTTTCCAATTTGTCACCCTGAACCTGTTTCAGGGTCTATTTTATTATGGGATGCCAAGCCTGCCTTGAAGAGATGCCGAAACAAGTTCGGCATGACAAATTCAGGGTTAAGCATGACATTCCTTTTTATGTTTGATGACAGTCCTATCTTTTACGACTCTTATGGCTTCTTTCAAGTCGATACTCCCTGTGTAGAGGGCGCGACCTACAATCACTCCGATGATCCCATCCGGTTCTAATTCCAAGAGATGTTTAATGTCTTCAATTTGCGAAACTCCCCCTGAAGCAATCACCGGAATCGAAGTGAATTGAGTTAAATTTTTGGTCGACTGAAAGTTTAAACCTGTGCCCATCCCATCTCTCTCGATATCTGTAAAGACGACTGCTGAAAGACCCATCCCTTCAAACTGCTTTGCCAAATCGGTCGCTTCTAAAGAAACCACCTCCTTCCAGCCCTGGACCGCCACCCTTCCTCCTTTAGCGTCGATCCCGAGGATCACCCTTTCAGGAAAGTGATGGCAGGCTTCCTCAATTAAGGAACGATTTTGAAAAGCGGCTGTTCCTAAGATCACCCAATTCACTCCAGAAGAAAGATAATCCTCGACGGTGGCGAAATCACGAATACCTCCGCCAACCTCTATCGGAATATGGACGGATTGGTTGATTTCCTTGATCAGAGATCGATGAAAGGGCTTCCCCGCCATAGCTCCATTAAGATCCACCACATGGAGTCTCTCTGCTCCTTTTGACTCCCAATGCTTGGCCATTTCAACAGGATGTTCTGAATAGACTGATTCCTGATCCATCCTGCCCTGAGAAAGCCTGACACATTTTCCATCCTTCAGGTCCACTGCAGGGATGACGATCATAGTCAATCCTCAATTAAAAGTGCAAAATGTAAATTGTAAAATGTCAATGTTAACTTTGAATTTTGCAGCGCTAATTTTGAAATGATCATTCCTCCAATTCTTTTAGCCCAGGGAAGCGTTTTAACATCTCCTCCATTCCCACGCTCGAGAGCTCTTCTGCGGTAAGCCAAGAAGCTTTTCTTCTGACGAAGGACCCAATCTTAAATAGGTTTTCACTGAGAGGTCTTTGCGTCTCATCGAATTTTCCTTCCCAAACAATCTTCTCATCCCTCAACCGGATGAGATGGACATCGAAACCTACCGAGGCAGGTTTCTCTGCGCCAATAGAAGATCCAATCCTTTCCTCAAAACGGAAGAGATATCCAACGAAAATGAAATTCATGTTCAATGTATTTCCTAACCGGATGGATGAGTGCATAGGTTTTATTTCAAACTGTCTTCTCTCGCTTTGGGAAAGGGCTTCTCCCACTTTTTCCAGGAGAAGGACGTTGAATGTCCCCATGGCCTCCACCTTCTCTTGGAGAAGTCGAGTCAGAGTATTTTGTGAGCCAGGTAATATATCCCCCTTCCGGTAGATTCTTTTACAAAAGGGACAGACAACCCCTCTTCCCGGATCCCCCCCCCTTTCAATAAAAAACGGCAGGATGGCCAAACTAGGCTTCATCTCTGCCCTCACTTCTGACATCCAGAGGGGCGTCAATCCCAATGTCAAGACTACGAAAAGAAAGCCCCACATCGACCGAGTTCCCAGCATCTTTTTCATCTTTCTCACTTTTTGGCGCTGTTCTTTGAAGGGCTGAGGATGGAGACGATCGCCTCTTCTTTCTTGCCCAGTCCATTGAGAAGCATCTCCACAACTTCCCTTACAGCGCCCTCACCCCCTTTCTTCTGTGTGACATAGTGTGAAACCTGTTTTGCCTCATCAGCGCCATCTGCAACACAGATTGAAAATCCAGTCCTCCTCAGGATAGGAATATCCAGAATATCATCACCGATATAAGCGACTTCTTCTTCCCTGAGGCCATGCCTTTTTAGGATTGCCTGATAGCCTTCCTCCTTATGAAAGAACCCCTGCTGGACTTCATCTATTTCAAGCTCACTCGCCCTTCTTCTCACCACTTCCGAGTCCCTGCTGGTAAGGATCCCGACCATTAAACCAGCGGCCTTTGCCAAGGTGACACCCATTCCATCACGGGCATGGAACCTTTTTAGCTCAATGGAACCGGGACCAAGGATGATCCCTCCATCGGTCATCACACCATCTACATCTATAATAAGCATCTTGATCCGTTGAATTCTCTCCTCTATTCCCCCCATCTCAAGCAATCCCCCATTTCCTTATCATATCATGAATGGCCTTGGTCTGCTGGAGCAGTCCCTCTATTTCGTGGAGTGAAATCATGGTAGAGGCATCAGAAAGGGCATGCGTTGGATCAGGATGGACTTCTATGAACAGCCCATCGACACCCGTAGCCACCGCTGCCCGGGCTAAAGGCGAAGCAAATTCTCTCTGTCCGCCAGAGGAACTCCCCAGCCCGCTAGGCAGTTGAAGACTATGGGTCACGTCAAATAGAACAGGGAATCCAAAGGATCGCATAACGGGAAATCCTCTAAAGTCGACAATGAGGTTATGGTATCCAAAAGAAGTCCCTCGCTCTGTAATCAATAGATTCTGATTCCCTGTGGAGGTGAACTTTTCTATGATATTCTTTACATCCCAGGGTGCGAGAAACTGCCCTTTCTTGATATTGACGGGCTTCCCGGTCCGCGAGGAAGAGAGAATTAAATCTGTCTGTCTACATAAAAAGGCCGGTATCTGAAGCGCATCCAGGACTTCTGAGGCAGGCCTTACTTCATCAACGGAGTGGACATCAGAAATCACGGGTATAGAAAATTTCTTCCTGACATCGCTTAACATCTTTAGTCCCTGATCTATCCCGGGTCCCCTGAAGGAGGATCCGGAGGTTCTGTTTGCCTTGTCATACGAACTCTTAAAAATAAGAGAAATGCCTAAGTGATTGCATATCTCTTTCAGTTTCTCGGCTGTCGTAAAGGTAATCTCTTCATTCTCAATAACGCATGGACCTGCGATCAACACCAAGGGATTTCCCTTCCCAATTCGAATCTCCCCTACTCTAACTTCATTCATCGATCGCTCCTTCCACATCGATCTGTCATGAATTTATTTCAGCATCTCTACATTAATCTTGCAAAAGCGAGATCCCGAAACAAGTTCGGGATGACAACCGATAAATTAGGTGACCAATAGCATCGTTTATAGCATTTTCACAAAGTTCTCCAATATCCTCAAACCCTTCTGCTGACTCTTCTCCGGATGGAATTGTGTGGCAAAGAGGTTCTCCTTCCAGATGCTGGAAACAAAGGGTTTGCCATAGGTAGTCAAAGTGGAGATCCACTTTGACTCCTCTGGAATGACATAATAGGAGTGGACAAAATAGAAGAAATCACCACTCTCTACACCCTGGAGCATGGGAACCTCTTTCTCCTTCTCAATCGTATTCCAACCCATATGGGGAACCTTATGCTCTGGGTCAGGCCTGAATTTCACCACTTTTCCTCTGATCATATCCAGTCCTTTGTGGGCTCCAAATTCTTCACTTTCAGAAAAAAGAATCTGGAGCCCAAGGCAGATACCTAAATAGGGCTTCCCTTTTTCAATGGATCGGAGCAGAGGTTCGACGAGTCCATGATTTTCCAGATTCTCCATACAATCCTTAAACGCCCCCACCCCTGGAAGCACAACGGCTGAAGCTTTTCCAATCTCCTTCTTGCTACGGGTCAATTTTGCTTCAAAACCAATCTTCTCAAAACCCTTCTGTACATTTCTGAGATTTCCCATCCCGTAGTCAATGATAACAATCTTTGGAGTCATAACTCTCTCAGTTAATTTGGTTTCTTTCGTTTCTCTTGTTTCTTTGGTTACCAAAGAAACTAAATAAACCAAACAAACCTATATTTTGAAATTATAGAATCCCTTTCGTTGATGGGATTTGAGGGGCTCGCTCATCAAAAGAAACTGCCTCCCTCAACGCTCTTCCAAATCCCTTGAACACAGCTTCTACCATATGATGACTGTTTCTTCCATAAAGAAGATTGATGTGAAGGGTGATCCTCGCATGGTTGCCAAGAGCCTTGAAGAACTCCTCCACTAACTCGGGGTCAAAGGTTCCAATTTTCGATCTTCTTAGCTTCATCTGAAAGACCAGACAAGGCCTCATCGAAAAGTCCATGGCGATGGAGACTAAAGTCTCATCCATCGGAATCACGGCCGCTCCATATCTTTGGATTCCCTTCGCCTCTCCAAGAGCCTTTCTGATCCCATCCCCCAGACAGATACCCACATCTTCCACGGTATGGTGAGCATCCACACCAATGTCGCCCTTTGCCTTGAGGGAGAGGTCCATACGGCTGTGATGGGTTAGGAGACTGAGCATATGATCGAAGAAAGGAATTCCTGTTTCGATCGAATGTTTTCCGGACCCATCGAGATTCAGTTTTAAGACGACTGCTGTCTCCTTTGTCTTCCGCCTCACCTCTGCCTTACGATGTCTCTTCATCTTTTCTCCCTACCCTGAGATCTAATTCACGAGATGCTGAAATAAATTCAGCATGACAATAAAAGGCTTTTTGTCCTTTGTCATCCCGAACTTGATTCGGGATCTCGGTTTTGATCTTTTGTCATGGTCTCTTCATCCTCTTCTGAACCGATTGATAGTGTCCTTCCAATCCTTCCCACTCCGCAAATCTCTTTACATCTTTCTCAAACCGTTTTAATGCACTCCGTGTAAAACTTATCAAGTTGGTCCTCTTGATAAAATCCTCCACACCTAGGGGCGAAGAGAATCGAGCTGTGCCCGCGGTAGGAAGAATATGGTTGGGGCCAGCCATATAATCTCCAATGGCCTCAGGAGTATGGGGTCCAAGAAAGACGGCGCCTGCGTGTTTCAAACCTTTTATCAAGGACAGAGGTCTCGAAACGGCAAGTTCTAAATGTTCGGGAGCAATCCGGTTCACTAACTTCATCGCCTGGTCGAGATCTTTGACGATCAGAATGGCGCCTCTTCTACGAAGGCTTGCAGAGGCGACTTTTTTTCGTTTCAAAGAAAAGAGTTGCCTCACCACTTCCTTCTTTACCTCCCTTCCGAATGCCTCAGAGTTGGTAATCAGAATGGTGAGGGTCATTTCATCATGCTCAGCCTGGGAGATCAGATCTGCTGCGACAAAGGAAGGAGGCGTGCTCTCATCGGAGACGATCACAATCTCGCTTGGTCCAGCCACCATATCTATATCCACATCGCCATAGACCAATCTTTTAGCCGTAGCCACATGTTGATTTCCTGGTCCAACAATCTTATCCACCTTGGGGATCGATTTCGTCCCATAGGCGAGAGCGGCGATGGCCTGAACCCCTCCTATCCGATAGATTCGATCAACCCCTGCTAAATCCGCTGCGACCAGGACAGCAGGGCTGATCCCCTCCTTCCGAGGGGGAGTGACCATGAGAATTTCCTGAACGCCTACCACCCTTGCAGGGATGGCGGCCATGAGAACGGTCGAAGGATAAGAGGCCTTTCCACCAGGAACATAGATCCCTACCCTCTCTAAAGGTCTCATCACCTGCCCAAGCCGGATTCCTTTCTTCTCTTCCTTCAATGATGTGACCAATTTTTTACTCAGAAGTTGTTGAAACTTCCGGATGCGTCGAGTTGCCTGCTGGAGTGTTCCTAAAAAATCCCGAGGGACTTTCTTGTAAGCTTCTCTCACTTCACTTCTCTTCACTTGAAACTGATGAATCGGAATTCGCAAGCCGTCGAAGATTTGAGTGTAATGAACGAGGGCCTTATCCCCTCGCTTCCTCACATCTCTTAATATGGAACGAACTTCCCTCTCGAGGCGAAGGCCATCTTGAGCTATTCTCCCTTCCACTTCGTAGAGGTATCGATCAAATCCTTTTTCTCCTACCCTAAGAATCTTCATTAGAAAGCCTCTTTGAATGATCTGTTTTTCATTCCGCAATCCCTGCCTACCGGCAGGCAGGCGCAATCGCCAATCCGAAATTTCAGTCCCCCTCTTTCACCCGTTTTATATTCGCTCCGAGTTTGGCCAATTTTTTGTCCAAGCCCTCATACCCTCGGTCTAAGTGATAGACCCTGGAGACCACTGTCACCCCCTCTGCAGCCAATCCAGCCAGGATGAGGGAGGCACTGGCCCTTAAATCGGTCGCCATTACCGTTGCTCCACTTAAGCTTTCTACACCCTGAATAATCGCTGAATCGCCTTGGATCCGAACATCCGCTCCCATTCTTCTCAGTTCGCTCACATGGATGAATCGATTTTCAAAGATGGTTTCAGAAATGACACTCAACCCTCTCGCCAAGGACATCAAGACCATGAACTGGGCCTGCATATCCGTTGGGAATCCGGGATAAGGTTGCGTCCTGATATCGACACTGCGGATTCTCTTCATACCCACTGCCCTGACTCCATCTCCTTCGGATTCGATCTCCATGCCCGATTCCCTTAATTTATGGACAACCATCTCCATCTCGGAAAGAGGACAATGGAGAATCTTTATGTTTCCGCGCGTCAGTCCAGCCGCCACCATCAATGTCCCGGCTTCGATTCGATCCGGGATGATCGTATGCTCAACGGCATGAAGCGACTCCACGCCTTCGATCTCGATCAAACTCGTTCCTGCACCATTGATCCTTGCGCCCATTTTATTCAGGACATTCGCTAAGTCAACCACCTCAGGCTCCACGGCTGTATTTTGCAAAGTGGTCTTTCCCTTGGCGAGCGTAGCAGCCATCATCAGATTCTCGGTCCCGGTGACGGTGACGGTGTCAAAGGAGATATTCGCTCCCTTCAAAACATCGGCTTTGGCCTCGATGTATCCATGACGGAGTTCGATCTTTGCCCCCATGGCTTCAAGCCCCATGAGATGGAGATTGATTGGCCGCGCGCCAATAGCACATCCTCCCGGAAGAGAAACGGTGGCCTTCTTCATGCGAGCCACCAAGGGGCCTAAGACGAGAATGGATGCCCTCATTGTCTTTACCAAATCATAGGGAGCTTCATCGTTGGATATCTCTGTGGCATTAATTTGATAAACCCCATTTTTCTCCGATACTCTCACTCCGAGATTTTCAAGAACCTTGATAATGGTCTGTACATCTCTCAGGTGGGGAACATTATAGAATAGATTGTCTCCCTGGCTCAGGAGGCAGGAGACAAAGATGGGAAGGGTGGCGTTCTTTGAACCGCTCACCTCCACTTCGCCAATCAACCTTTCCCCGCCCCGTATGACGATTTTATCCATCTCAACACCTCAAATCCGAATATCGAACTCTTTACCCTGTTAAGTAATTTGGCCAGGAATTGACGGGTTCACTTTTCCGGATCCATCATGATCCATCAAACCAGAAGCAATTCAAGACAACTTAACAGGGCAGGCAAATCCAAAATTCAAATGATCAAATTTTCAAAACATTATTCCCCGTTTTGAATTTTGTGCTTTGGTCATTTATATTTGCTTCGTATTTCGGATTTCGTGCTTCGAATTTTTTACTTTCGCTGTGCCTTCACGACTCTCTCTATACCAGATAGGTCTGGCAGAATTTGTTGTTTTAAAAAAGCCCCGTTCTTCTCGATTTGGTCTGTAACCTTTTCACCTTGGCCCTGCCCTATTTCCAATAGGAGCCATCCTTCTTCCCTCAGATAAAAAGGGGCTTGGGAAATGAGGCGTCGGTAAAACTCCAATCCATCTTCTCCTCCATCCAAAGCGATGATCGGTTCATAATCCCTCACCTCTTTGGCCAATGACCCGATCTCGGGACGAATAATATAGGGAGGATTAGAGAGAATAAGATCGAAAAGCTTTCTCTCTTTTGAAGGACGAAGTGGACCAAAGAGATCGCCATTCACAAATTTTATCTGATGCTGGACGCCCGCAGATTTAGCATTCTCCTTGGCTAATACAAGAGCGTCTTGTGAGATATCGGTGGCTATCAGAAAGATTATTTTCACCTCTTTCGCTAAGGCGATGGCGATCGCACCGCTTCCCGTACCTATTTCGAGAACAGAGGGGACTCGTTTGAAAGAATTTTCAGAGAGGATCAAGAGGCTTTGTTCAACCAAAAGTTCTGTCTCCGGTCTTGGAATAAGGACGCGAGGATCCACTTTAAAATCGATTGACCAAAACTCCTGATGTTCTAAAATGTATTGAAGAGGTTCTCCTGAAATTCTTCTCTGGACCAACTTCTCCAAGGCTTCTTTCTCCCTCTCCTTGAGTGAGCCGTGGAGTTGGATATAGAGCTCCTCCCTGCTGAGATTTAGAGACCGGGCTAGAAGGAGTTCTGCATTCAGCCGAGGATTTTCAATCTGATGGCCCTTCAAATAATTGGTCGACCCATTGAGGAGTTCTAAGATTGTCATCTGTAGACCCATAAATCCAAAGTCGTCAAATTCCCCCTTCTCCCCCCTTTGCTAAGAGACTGTGTCACAATGTCATTCTGAGGCGTTAGCCGAAGAATCTCTGTTTTCTAACTTATTGACTCTATGAGATTCTTCACTTCGTTCAGAATGACAAACATAGCATTTCCCTCATTGTGACACAGTCTCTTAGGGGGGGATTATTTGGCATTTGAGAATTGAAATTTGTTATTCTCCCCTTCTCCCTTCAATGCTTCCGTTTGATAATGTGTGGTCAATGCACCAATAATTTCATCGAGCTCTCCCTCGAGGACAGATTCCAGCCGGTAAAGGGTTAATCCAATCCGGTGTTCGGTTACTCTCCCCTGGGGAAAGTTATAGGTTCGGATGCGTTCACTCCGTTCTCCCGTCCCCACCTGGTTTCTTCTTTTCTCTGAAATCTCCATCTGTTTTTCTTGCCTGGCCTTATCCATTAATCTCGCTCGAAGGATTTTAAGCGCCTTGGCCTTATTTTTGTGCTGGGATTTTTCATCCTGGCAAGACACCGCCATTCCTGTGGGGAGATGGGTAATCCGGACAGCGGAGTCTGTTGTGTTTACACTCTGGCCACCTGGTCCTGATGACCTGAAGATATCGATTCGTAGATCATTCGGATCGATCTGAACATCCACCTCTTCTGCCTCCGGAAGGATAGCCACGGTAACAGTAGAGGTATGAATCCGGCCCTGAGATTCTGTAACGGGAACCCTCTGAACCCGGTGAACACCGCTCTCAAATTTCAGTCGACTGTAAACTCCTTTCCCTTCGATCAGGGCGATGATCTCTTTGAACCCTCCCGCACCCGCATAATGGCGGCTCAATATCTCCATTCGCCATCCCTGTTTTTCTGCAAACTTGGAATACATCCTGAAGAGATCACCTGCGAAAAGGCCTGCCTCCTCTCCTCCCGTCCCTGCACGGATTTCGAGCAAAATGTTTTTTTCGTCATGAGGGTCTTTGGGAAGAAGAGCCATTTTTAAATCCTCCCCCACCTTTTCCTTCTCCTGGGTCAGCCGATTGAGTTCCTCTTTGGCCAACCACTTCATTTCTTCATCTTCCTCGTCAGCAAGGAGGTGCTGGCTTCCCTTGATCTCCTCTTCTAATTTTTTAAGCCTTCGGTAGAGATCGACCACCCTCCCCAGTTCGGCATATTCCTTGGCAGCCTTGTGGAACTCATCTTGTTTCGTAATCAATTCAGGCTGGCCGAGGAGATGGGAGAGTGTTTCGTACCGACGCTCGACCTCTTCTAATTTTTCAAACATCTTTTTTTCCCTTTAGAAAAATTACAAATGCCAAATGTCAAATGAATGTCAGATGAAAAAGTTCATGGAAGAATGGAATGATGGAACATTGGAATATTGGGTTGAGAAAAAAGTATTTTCACTTTTACGCATTCTTCCATCATTCCAACATTCCATTATTCCAGAATGATCTTTATTAGACTTCGAGCTTTGACATTGCATTATCTTTTACCGTCGTCCCTCCAATTCCAATACTTCCTGAAGGGCACGGAGCGCCACCTCGATCTGGTCCTCAGAAGGCTCGCGAGCGGTCATCCGTTGGAGCCAAAGACCGGGTTTGATGAAATATTGCATGCTCTTCCTATCGCGTTTTTGATCGGCGAATCGGATGATCTCATAAGCGAGCCCTGCGATGAGAGGGATGAAGACCACTCGAGAGGCCACTTTATACCCAAATGAAAGTTGGTGAGGAATGAGGGCAAAGACCAAAATGCTCACCACCATGACGATGAGAAGGAAGCTCGTTCCACATCTGGGATGAAGGTAACTGAAGCCTTTTACCCGATCGACCATCAACGCCCCGCCGGACTCGAAGGCGAAGATCGACTTGTGTTCGGCCCCATGATATTGAAAGATTCTTCGAATCTCTTTGAAAAAAGAGATGGCCCACAGGTAGGCCAGGAAGATCATCAATCGGATGATTCCGTCCACCAGATTGAAGAGGATCCCGCTTGTGGAAACCATGGGGATGGCGAACCGCAACCACTTCGTTAAAAAGAGAGGGACCAGGAAGAAGAGGAAGATACCAAAGCAGAGGGCGAAGGTAAAGGTAAGACCCATGGTCCAGGAACTGACCTCTTTCTCTTCTTCAAGGGACTGATTGGCTGAAAAGTTGAGAGCCTTCATCCCTAAAATTAGGGCGGAGAGTAGGTTCATCACCCCCCTGATCAAAGGGAGTTTGGAGAAGAATTTCTTTTCAGAAAAGAAGTCCAGCTTTTCCCGTTTCACTACAATCTCGCCATTCGGTTTCCGGACCGCAATGGCCATCGAATTGGGAGACCTCATCATCACCCCTTCGATCACAGCCTGTCCGCCGACTCGAAGGCGATCCTCCTTTTTTTTAGGGATAGATGGATTGGATAGAGAATGTCCCTGTCCGGGATCTTTTCTCCCAAAGAACATTTAAACCCTCCCAAGGAACCCTGTTGCTAAAAAATTGACCAAAATGACTCCTTCTTTAATTAGCACAAATAATATAAACTTCTTAGAGACAGACTAAAACATCCATTCTCTTCAAAAGACATTTTTATACAACAGGGTGAACTAATGCTGAGTCCCTGTTAAAAAAATAACAGAGAGAAAGACAGGGGTATAGGATGAACCTTTGGTCCCGAAGAAAGAGGGGCGCCCAAAGGTGATGGATCGGGACGGATCGTGATGAATGGGGAAGTCTGAATTATTCCTTCTGAATTGCTTTTTTTCCATATTTTTTCTGAAACCGCTCAATTCTTCCAGCGGTATCTAAAAATTTTTGCTTTCCGGTGAAGAAAGGATGACAGTTGGAGCAGATCTCTACATGGATCTCCTTTTCCGTACTCTTCGTCTCAAAGGTAGCTCCACAGGCACATTTAATCACCGTATCAAAAATCTTAGGGTGAATATCTTTTTTCATCTTAATGGCCTCCAACTTTCCATTTTACTGATTTTCCACAAATTTTCAACTTCTTTTTATACCACACCGTGATGGTGTTTGAAATCCATCATCACCCGCACTTCCACTCATTTCCTTTCTACTGATTCATGGAGTCGAGGAAATCCCGATTGTTCTTGGTGGCTTGCATCTTTTCCAATAGAAATTCCATGCTTTCGACTGTGTTCATCGGTTGGAGGACTTTTCTCAAGAGCCAGATGCGGTTAATATCGCTACGGTCGAGGAGTAGCTCCTCTTTTCGAGTACCGGAGCGTTGCATATCGATGGAGGGAAAGACCCTTCGATCTACGAGGCGCCGATCTAAATTGATCTCCATATTTCCCGTCCCTTTGAACTCTTCGAAAATCACCTCATCCATACGGCTTCCTGTATCAATCAGGGCTGTCCCGATAATGGTCAGGCTCCCGCCCTCTTCAATGTTTCTGGCCGCACCAAAAAAACGCTTCGGTCGCTGAAGGGCATTGGCATCGATTCCTCCGGAGAGGACCTTCCCGCTGGGTGGGACAACCGTATTATAGGCCCTTGCAAGGCGGGTGATGCTATCGAGAAGAATGACCACATCCTTTTGATGTTCGACCAACCGCTTGGCCTTCTCGATCACCATCTCCGCCACCTGAACGTGGCGCGAGGCCGGTTCGTCAAAAGTGGAACTGATCACCTCTGCATCGACGGAGCGCTCCATATCGGTCACCTCCTCAGGCCGTTCATCGATGAGGAGGACAATAAGAATAATCTCTTTGTGGTTCGTGGTGATGCTATGGGCAATTGTCTGGAGAAGCATTGTCTTACCGGTTCGCGGTGCGGCGACGATCAGTCCTCGCTGTCCTTTTCCAATGGGCGTGAGAAGGTCCATCACCCGAGCGGAGTAATTTTTAGAATCATTTGCCGCTTCCAAATGGATTTTTTCCTGAGGATAAAGAGGCGTGAGGTTGTCGAAGAGGATCTTATCCCTGGCCACCTCTGGGTCTTCATAGTTGACCAATTCAACTTTCAACATGGCGAAGTACCGCTCAGTATCCTTTGGAGGTCGAATCTGACCTGAGACAGTATCGCCCGTTCGAAGGTTGAATCGCCGGATCTGGGATGGGGAGATGTAAATGTCATCTGGCCCGGGAAGATAATTGTAATCGGGGGCTCTCAGAAAGCCAAACCCATCGGGCAGGATTTCCAACACACCTTCCCCAAAGATCAGGCCATTTTTCTCCGTCTGGGCTTGAAGAATAGCAAAGATCAGCTCTTGTTTTCTCATCCCGCTTGCCCCTTCCACATTGAGCTCTTTGGCGATCTTGTACAGCTCATTAATCTTCAATTTTTTCAAATCTTTTATGTTCATGGTTTTTCCCTTTATCCTCCCCTTTGGCAGTTAATGCGATGTGCAGAGCACCTACCTCCAGAAGCCGCGCCGTCGCCAGAGCGGCTTTGGCGCGTCGGCGACTTGCGGAGGGCAGGCTAAGTCCATCGATTCATAAATTCGGTAACGTATTTATTTACTCAGGACTTAGTGCTGAGTGAGCAATTATTTCAATTCGCAGCATGAGGATACGTGATCGTATTTGCGAATCGAAGCACTAAGCGTTTAGCGTCTTTTTTTTGTCTGAAGCGCAACCTTTTTTAACTCTTGAAAAACCTCCCTTGCCATTTTCTTCGTCTCCTCGAGAAACCCCTCATTTCGAATGACGAAATCTGCAAATTTTACCTTCTCCTCAAGGGCCATCTGTGAGGAGACGATTCTCAGCGCTTCCTCGGGATTAGCCCCATCCCGGTCTTTCAGCCTTTCGATTTGCTGCATCTGAGTCGAAGTAACCACAATCAGTTTATCCACCTCATGATGATTTCCAAGCTCAACAAGGAGTGGCGCATCGATCACCACGATCGCTTCTGGATCCTTTTGCCCGATCTCTTTCGTTCTTCGATCCATCTCCTCCTTGATCCGGGGATGAAGGATCTGGTTCAGGAGTTTCCTCTGCTTGGGATCCGCAAAGACTTTATCCGCCAATTTTTTTCGATGAAGGGATCCATCCTCTTGAAGGATTTCCTTGCCAAATACCCTGATTAACTCATTCCAGGCGGGTTTGTGTGGTTGAACCAGTTCCCTGGCAATCCGGTCTGCATCGATGATATAAGCGCCCTCTTCTTTTAAGACTTGAGAGACAGCCGTCTTTCCGCTCGCCGCCCCTCCTGTCAATCCAACGATGAGCATTCTTCTTGGAGTCTCCTAAATATCGAGGCGTTGAACATAGAGGGCATTTTCCTCGATGAATTGGCGCCGTTGCTCCACCTCGTCGCCCATTAAGATGCTGAAGATTTCATCGGCCTCAATGGCATCCTCTACCTTTACCTTGAGGAGGGTTCGGGTCTCTGGGTTCATCGTGGTCTCCCAGAGTTGTTCAGGGTTCATCTCTCCCAACCCTTTATATCGTTGGATGCTCAACCCTTCCCTTCCCAAGTCATTCAGGGACTGAAGCAGTCCTTCCTCGTGATCGATGGTCACACTCTTTCCCTTTTCCACCAAGGTATAGGGAGGAGGCGCCATCTCTTGGATCTCTTGACGAATCTGACAGAGATGGCGATATTCAACGGAGGCAATGAGCTCCCAATGAACTCGGCTTCTCACCTCTTTTCCGTTCGATTCTTGAACTTCAAAACCGTAGAGGTTGTGCTCTTCGTCCCAGGAAAGATCGAAGACCTCAAAGCCACTTTTTCTCAATCGTTTCTGGAGGTCTGCAATTTTCCCCTTTTCCTCAAAAGTCGGTTTGCTTCGAACTCCATTTTCAAGAAGGAATTTGATGAGGGATCGGGAATACCCTTTTTTCTGGATCCGCTGAATCAAATCATGATAGGCATAAATTTTTTCTAACAGTAAGCTGAGCCTCTTGTCGGTCAATTTTTTATTGGTGGACTGGACGATGACCTCACTCTTGTCGATGGCCCGGTTCATGAGATGCCGATTGAAGGCTTCTTCGTCCTTAATATAGGCTGCACTCTTTCCCTCAATCACTTTGAAGAGCGGAGGCTGGGCAATATAGAGGTGTCCCCTTTCAATCACCTCTGGCATATGGCGATAGAAAAAGGTGAGGAGCAAGGTTCGGATATGGGATCCATCCACATCCGCATCGGTCATGATGATGATACGGTGGTAACGGAGTCGATGGATATCGTAGTCGTCCTTCCCAATCCCTGCTCCCAAAGCGGAGATGAGGAGGCGAATTTCTTCGTTGGCCAACATCTTATCAAACCGAGCCTTCTCCACATTGAGGATTTTTCCTTTAAGGGGAAGGATGGCCTGGATGGTTCGATCCCGGCCCTGTTTGGCTGAACCTCCTGCCGAATCGCCTTCCACAATAAGGATCTCACTGAGTGCAGGATCCTTCTCCTGGCAATCGGCCAGTTTTCCAGGAAGGGAGTCTCCTTCCAGCGGTCCCTTTCGACGGCTTAGTTCCCGTGCCTTGCGAGCCGCTTCTCTGCCCCGAGCAGCATCGACCACTTTTGAGATGATCTTTCTTCCGACACCAGGGTTCTCTTCAAAGTAGCTCCCCAGTTTTTCATTGACCAGGGTCTCCACCAATCCCTTCACCTCGCTGTTTCCCAATTTCGTCTTGGTCTGTCCTTCGAATTGAGGCTCTGGGATTTTTACACTGATGACTCCGGCCAGCCCTTCTCGGATATCCTCTCCTGTGAGATTTTCCTTGACGCCTTTAAGCAGATTGGCGCTGGTCGCATATTGATTGATCGTACGAGTGAGGCCGCTTTTAAAGCCGATGAGGTGGGTTCCCCCTTCATGCGTATTGATGTTGTTGGCGAAGGAAAAGAGGTTTTCGGCATATCCGTCGTTATACTGGAAGGCAATCTCCACGTCGATTCCGTTCTTGACGCCCTGGACGTAGATGGGTTTCGGATGGATACAATTCTTATTTTTATTGAGAAATTCGATGAAGGAAAGGATCCCTCCTTTGTAAAAGAAGTCATGCCGCTTTTCCGAACGTTCATCCTCGATGGTGATGGAGAGCCCTTTATTTAAAAAAGCCAATTCTCTTAAGCGCTGGGAGAGGATGTCGAAACTGAAATTGACGGTTTCAAAGATCTGGCTGTCCGGTTTGAAACGAACCTGAGTTCCTGTGTGTTTCGTTTTTCCAATAACTTCCAGTTTGGTTTTGGTCTCTCCCCTCTCATAGGTCTGATGATAAACCTTCCCGTCCCTTCGTATCTCCAGATCAATAAATTCGGAGAGGGCGTTGACGACCGATAGACCTACCCCGTGAAGGCCTCCGGAGATTTTGTAGCTGCGATTATCAAATTTGCCTCCGGAGTGGAGCTTGGTCATGACCACCTCCACGGCAGGACGATTCTCTTTCTCATGGAGATCAACAGGAATGCCACGGCCATCATCTCTGACCGTAACGCTGTTATCGATATGAATAATCACATCGATCTTGGAGCAATATCCCGCCAGGGCTTCATCAATACTGTTATCCACCAATTCATGAACCAAATGGTGAAGGCCTTCGATTCCGGTGTTTCCAATATACATCGAAGGCCTTTTCCGGACGGCTGACAATCCGTCCAGTATCTTGATCTGCTCCGCCGTATATTTCTCCACCTCTTCTTTCATCCCTCCTCCTTAAGGTGTAATGAATGACGCTGATTCAGTAACACGATCTATTTAAAGCCTCATTGGCATGATGATGCAAAATTGATTGGAGATCCCCGGGGTGAAAGAAGAAGGTCTTAGGATCCCAGGACTCCCTTCATCCTTCAACTCCATGACGACTTCTTCTGCATCGATGACATTGAGCGCCTCGATTAAATATCTGGCGTTAAATCCGACCTGAAGAGGAGGTCCTTCGTAAACCATCTCGACTTCTTCTTTGGCATCTCCAAAGTCTTGATGATAGGAGGACATCTCCATAGAATTTTTTTTAAGAGAAAATTTTACTCCTTCCATCCTTTCGCTGGCCATGGTAGAAACTCTCTTTAGAGAGCTGACCATCCTCTCTTTGACCATCACTAATTTTTTATCATTCCCTTTTGGGACCACTTGTTCATATTCTGGAAATTCACCATCAATCAATCGAATCACCGTAAGAGATTTTCCCATTTTAAAAAAACCATGGGTGGCGTTGAAATAGATTCCCATCTCTTCCTCCCCATCTCGATCTCCAATGATTTTTTTAATCTCCAAAATTCCTTTTTTGGGAATGATAATTCCTTTTTCTTCAATGCCGCTAATTTTTTGATTCTCACGATCGACCAGAGAAAGGCGATGGCCATCTGTGGCGACCATTCTTAATATCTCCTTTCCACCTTGTTTACTCTGTGCAAAGAGAACTCCATTGAGGTGATACCGGGATTCTTCATTGGAGGCAGCAAAAGCCGTTTTTTCTATCATCTCTCGAATGAGTCGAGCCGAAACCGTTGAAAAATTTTCCTCTTGATAGGTGGGAAGAGAAGGAAATTCTTCAGGATCTAACCCTGCAAGATTAAAGATGGATTTCCCACATTGAAGGGTAATCCATTGATTATCTTTTTTCTGTATATGGATGGTCTCTTCGGGTAATTCCTTTACAATTTCATATAATTTATTTGCTGAAACAGAGGCCTTTCCTTTTTGATTAATTTTCGCAATTAATTCCTCACAAATTCCTGTTTCTAAATCTGTTCCGGTAAGGTAGAGGGAGTTTTTCTCCCATTCTAATAGAATATGGGATAGTATGGGAAGAGTCGTTTTTCTTCCTGCGACACTCTGCATTAACCCCAATCCTTTTATAAATTCCCTTTTATCAATTTCAAAATTCATCGTATTTACCTCCTAATAATATTATAATATTCTTTATCTTTATATAATACGTCTTCACCGTCTATCTCTGTGGAAATGAAGAAAAAGACCCTAACTAAAAAAAAAGAAAGAACATTTAACTGTTTAATTTCCACCGAAGAGGTTTGGGAAATGCATTTCATTTTTAAAAAATCGATTCTATCCTCTTCGCTCTCCTCATTAATTCACAATATTTCCACCTGATTTACCCTACGACGGTAAGTGGTCATTCTGGGGAGCCTAACGCCGAATCCAAATTACAAATTGGCGGACAAGAGGCTTTCCTCCATTCACTCCTTTCGTTCGTTCATCATCATACATTCAATAACTTAACTTAGTAGGGCTTATATTTTAATTCGACTTCGCAAATTTTCTATCATTTCTTTAAAGGGGGTCTCTTTGGACATCTTTTCTTCCACTTTTTTAATGGAATGGAGAACGGTCGAATGATCTTTTCCTCCAAATTTATCTCCGATTTCAAGTAACGAGGCATTGGTTAATTTTCGAGAGAGATACATGGAGATCTGCCGAGGGATCACATAACCTTTGTTTTTTCTTTTCACCTTTAAGTCTGAAATTTTAATATTAAAAAAGCTTGAGACGACTTTTTGAACCAGATCGATGGAGACGAACTCCTCTTTAGGTTTAATAATATTTTTCAAAACTTCTTTGGCCAATTGGATGTCGATCGGTGTTTTGGTGAGGGAAGCAAAGGCGCCGATACGAATGAGGGATCCCTCTAAAACTCTAATATTGGAATCGATTTGAGAAGCGAGAAAGAAAGCGACATCATTGGGGAGAGCAATATTTTCCGTTTCGGCTTTCTTTCTTAAAATGGCGACCTTGGTTTCGATGTCCGGTGGTTGAATGTCAGCGATCAAACCCCATTCAAAACGAGATCGAAGGCGTTCTTCGAAGTTAGGGATATCTTTTGGAAACTTATCGCTGGTGACAACGATTTGCTTCCGCGCTTCATAGAGGGAGTTGAAGGTATGGAAGAATTCGGCTTGGGTTCTTTCTTTCCCGGCAATGAATTGGATGTCATCGATCAAGAGGATATCCATCCTTCTAAATTTATTTCGAAACTCATCCATCTTCTCATAGCGGAGCGAATTGATCAACTCATTCGTGAACTCTTCCGAGGAGATGTAACAAATCTTCCTCACCTCTGGAAGGATGTGATGTTGCAGAATATGATATCCGATGGCGTGAAGAAGGTGGGTCTTTCCCAATCCCACCCCACCATAAATAAAGAGGGGATTGTAATTCTTGGCCGGTAAATCAGCCACGGCCAGGCAAGCCGCATGGGCAAACTGGTTGCTCGCTCCCACCACAAAATGATCGAACGTATATTTTGGATTGGAGATGGGTTGGAAAGGATGGAGGATCTGCTGTTCATAGCTTGGCAAAGGTTGGGAGATAGGGTCCTTTCCATTCATCTTTTCATTTCTGATTCGGAATTGGAGTTGACAAGGCATATGGGTGAAGAGAGAAATCGCATCTTTAATAGTGGGGGAATAGTGTTCGTTGATCCACTCCTTAAAGAATCGGTTCGGGACCTCTAACTCAATCTTTTCTCCTTCCCTGGAGATAAAGTGAATCGGTTTAATCCAAATGTCGAAATTCTGTTGACCAACTCTTTCTTTTAAAGAATCGATCACCTTAGGCCATAAATCTTCCATGGAATCGACCCAGATGGTTTGAAGTGTTGCATGAAGGGTGTCGATAGAATAGGCAGGACAGACCCAAAAAAGAAAATATCTTCATTTTCAATTAGTTATAAGTCTCTTTGCACAACGTTTCCACAACTGTGGATAAATGAAATTAAAGACAAAGAGGGGAAAAATTGAGGATTAATTTATTGTACAGTAATCTGACAACAAATACTAACTCCATAATTTAAAAAAATCAAGTTTTTTTTGATGGAATTTATTCTTTCTCTGCCAACCTCGCCACAGCGACCACCCGTTCCCCCTCTTCGAGATTGATCAGCCTCACCCCTTGAGTGCTTCTTCCTTGAACAGGAATATCCACCGCCCGCAAGCGAATAATTTTTCCCTTGTTGGAGATGACCATCAATTCATCCTCATCCACGACGGTTTTAATGCCGATCACATCTCCAGTCTTTTGCGTTCTCTTCACGGTAAAGATACCGGACCCTCCCCTATTCTGAATTCGATATTCAGAGGCCTGAGTGCGTTTTCCATAGCCATTCGCGGTGACCGTCAAAATCTGTGTGTGGGGGGCGACCGCTTCCATCCCCACCACTTCATCTTCTTTTGTAATCTTAATCCCTCTGATCCCATGGGCAGTACGACCCATATCTCTAATCTGGTTTTCAGGGAAATGAATGGCCTTCCCCACTTTGGTGCTGATAAAAAGATGCAGTTTTCCATCGGTCAGTTTAGTGGAGATGAGCTCATCCCCTTCATCGAGGTGAATGGCGATGATGCCACCTGACCGAGGATTACTGTAGGCTTCAAGAGCGGTCTTCTTAATGGTCCCTCTTTTGGTCATAAAGGTGATGAACTTGTCTTTTGGAAAGTCTTTGAGGGAGAGAATAGCGGTCACCTTCTCCTGTGGATTGAGATTGAGGAGATTGACAATGGCCTTTCCTCGTGTGAGGCGACCAGCTTGTGGAAGTTCATGAACCTTCATCCAGTGTATCCTCCCCGCATCCGTGAAGAACAAGATGTAATCATGGGTTGAGGCGATGAAGAGTTCCTCTACAAAATCTTCTTCTTTGACATTAATCCCCACCTTCCCTTTACCTCCGCGATGCTGACTTCGGTAAAGGCTGATGGGATTCCTCTTGATATATCCCGTATGGGTGGTCGTCACCACCATATCCTCTTCGGCGATGAGGTCTTCGACTCGGATTTCTGGGGCGGCCTCCACAATTTCCGTTTTCCTTTCGTTTCCATAGGCATCTCGGATGGAAATGAGTTCCTCCTTGATCAAATTGAGAATCAATCGTTCACTGGCAAGGAGGGCCTTCAGCCGATTGATCAACTTGATGATCTCTTCATATTCTTCCACAATTTTACGTTGTTCAAGGTTGGTGAGTCGTTGGAGCCTCATCTCCAAGATTGCCTGGGCCTGTTGATCCGACAGGGCGAATTTTTCCATCAAGCGATCTTTTGCCTCCTTCGGGGTTTTGGAGGCCTTAATCGTGGCGATGATGGCATCAATGTGGTCAAGCGCCCTTTTCAACCCTTCCAGGATATGGGCCCTGGCTTCTGCCTTATTTAACTCATAGCGGGATCTCCGGATGACCACCTCTTGACGATGTTGGACAAAGAGGTGGAGCATCTCTTTGAGGGAGAGGAGTTTTGGCTGATTCTGGTGGATGGCCAGAAGAATGATCCCGAAAGAGGTTTGCATCTGGGTATGTTTATAAAGCTGGTTGAGGATGATCTCGGCCACCTCGTTACGTTTCAGCTCGACGACCACCCTCATTCCTTCCCTATCCGATTCGTCCCGAATATTGGAAATCCCCTCGATCACTTTCTCTTGGACCAATTCAGCGATTCGTTCAATCAACCTGGCCTTATTGGTTTGATAGGGAAGCTCGGTGATAACGATATTTTCACGTTCTCCTTTTCGGTCCCTCTCGATGATCGCCCTGGCTCGAAGTTGGATTACACCCTTTCCGGTTTCATAAGCCTGACGGATTCCCTCTCTCCCGTGAATGAAACCTCCTGTGGGAAAGTCAGGTCCAGGAAGATGGCTCATCAATTCCCCCAGGGAGATCTCAGGTGTTTCGATCAGGGTAATAATGGCATTAATGGTTTCTACGAGGTTATGAGGAGGGATATTCGTGGCCATCCCCACAGCAATCCCAGAGGAACCATTGACGACGAGGTTCGGGAATTTGGATGGAAGCACCGAGGGTTCAACCAGAGATTCATCGTAGTTCGGAACGAAATCGACGGTTTCTTTATCAATGTCAGCCAGTAATTCGGCGGTGAGTTTGGACATCCGGATTTCCGTATATCGCATGGCCGCTGGGGGATCTCCATCAATGGAGCCAAAATTCCCTTGGCCATCGACCAGGGGATAACGGAGAGAGAAATCCTGTGCCATTCTGACGATGGAATCGTAGACAGCCATGTCACCGTGGGGATGATATTTGCCGATCACATCGCCGACGATTCTTGCGGACTTTTTATAGGGTTTATCCCAATCGTTATTTAACTCATTCATCGCATAAAGAATGCGGCGATGAACGGGCTTAAGACCATCCCTCACATCGGGTAGGGCTCGGCCAATGATAACGCTCATGGCGTAGTCCATGTAGGACTTCTTCATCTCATCTTCGATATTGACGGGGATGTGCTCGAAGGCAATGTTCATGAAGACTCCTGAAATGATTTATGGCCGGAAAGAGCCCCTCAACTCATTCTTTCATTTAAGTTAAAGGCCAAGATGATTGGTGGTTTGTCATTTCCGGGAAGCCCTGCCCTTCTGGGCGGAGAGTTTCAATTTCATTAAAAAAACTTAATATAAAAACCCCTCTTCTGTCAACAAAATTAAGAGCTAATCTTGACAATGAGCCATAAATGTGGTTTAAATAAAAAGCTTAATTATTTCAAAAAATAAGCCACTCTAACAAAGAGGGATTCAATGAAGAGAACATATCAGCCCAGTAATCTCAGGCGGAAGCGGACTCATGGATTCTTGGAGAGGATGAGTACTAAAAGCGGTCGAAATGTTTTAAAACGGAGGCGAACGAAGGGGAGAAAGAAGTTGACCGTTTAAACCCTAAATTCCTGAGAACGGCAAGTGAATCTATTCAACAGATAGATGAAGATGGGGATCACTGTGAAAGGATCCTTCAGGTTCACAAAAAAAGAACGGATCACTCAGCCTCAGGATTTCAGAAGGGTGATGAAATTAGGGAGAAGGCATGCCTCTCGAGACTTCATCCTCTTTATACAGAAGAATGAGAACACGTTTCACCGACTGGGGATTGTGGTAAAGAAAGAAATTGGGCCGGCGACTTTTCGGAATCGAATGAAACGCTACATCCGAGAATTTTTCCGCCTCCATAAGCATCAGATCAAAGGATCTTACGATATTATTTTAATGGTTAAAAAGGGATGTTCGTTCAATCGATACCAGGAAGCGGAAGGAGAACTTAGAAGACTCATTTTATGAAGAAGAGAACGACCCACGAGCTGGCCAAAGAAGGACTCATCGTTCTAATCCATCTCTATCGACATTCGCTTTCGCCCCTCCTTGGGCCCTGCTGCCGTTTCACTCCTTCCTGTTCCTCTTATGCCTTACTATCGATTCAACGTTTCGGAATCATGGAGGGGGCCTGGCTTATATTCAAGAGACTTATCAAGTGCCATCCTTTCCATCCTGGGGGATTCGATCCGGTTCCCGAAATGATCAAAAAATATTAAGAGGGAGATTTAGGGTAAGAGATATATGGAAAAGAGAGCTATCTTTGCGATATTATTGACATTTGTTGTAATTTTACTTTGGACTGTCATCCAATCAAAGTTCTTTCCACAAACGCCCAGTAAGCCGGCACCTCAGGAAGTAAAGAAAGAACAAGTATCTCCTCAAGAAAAGGGAGTCGAAAAGAAGACAGATATCAAAGAATCAAAACCCTTAAAGGAGGGAAAGACCACTGCGAAACAAACGCTTATCCCTCAAAAGGAGATCTCTATAGAAACCCAGAACTATCGGGCCGTCTTCACCTCTGAGGATGCGAGATTAAAACATTTCAAACTTAAGAAATATGAAGACAGAGTAAATGAAACTGCTCTGACAATAAAGCTGACCCAATTCGTTGAAGAGATTCTTGGCAAGAAAGTCGAAACGCCCAAAAAACCAGAACCTCTCGATCTCGTCAATACAAGTGGGGAGAAAGGTCTTCCTTTAGGGCTAACCTTATCACTTTCTGGTGAGAATTGGGAGGTGGATAAAGACCAACTCCGTTTGCTCGAAAGCAGTGAAAAGGGTGAAATCACTTTTTCAAAGAGCCTGGATAACGGGTTGAAGGTATTGAAACGCTTCAAGTTTACCGCTGATCGATACACTATCAATCTCGAGGTGGAGATTCAAAATAATTCTTCGAAAGAAATCATGAATCAATTGGGACTTGAATGGATCGGAGAGATTGAGCTGGCAAAACTGGCTAAGGAGGAAAACAAGGATTTCGGTTTGAAATATTCCTTCTTCAGGAATCAAAAGGTGGAAAAAAAGGAGTTCGGAGGATCATCCACCTCAGGCTGCGTCCCCGGTTGTGGAACACAGAAGAAGACCGTCGAGCCTTTCGAAACCACAGAGAAGGGGGATATTAAATGGTTTTCCTTTGAGGGTGAATATTTTGTCGCCCTCTTAATCCCTCCCCCATCCAAAGAGATCACCTTGTCAGTAAAAGGGACCGAAAAGAATCTGCTGAAAGCAGATCTTAATCCCTCCCCTATTTCCATTCCCCCCAAGGAAAAAATCAACGTTTCATACCAGATCTATTTAGGTCCCAAGGATGAGGACTTGTTGAAAACATTGGGTGTTGGCGCGGAAAAACTGGTAAATTTTGGTTTCTTTACGATCGTTGCCAAACCCCTCCTCTGGTTTTTGAGGCTCACCAATAACGTCACTAAAAATTATGGGATCGATATCATCATTCTCAGCATTCTGATCAAGATCGTCTTCCTTCCGTTAACACAGATCAGTTTCAAATCGATGAAGGAGATGCAGAAGGTACAGCCGGAGATGAATCGGCTCAAGGAGCAGCACAAGAATGATAAGGCAAAGCTTCAGCAAGAGATCATGCTCCTTTACAAAAGGAGGAAGATCAACCCCATGAGCGGGTGCCTCCCCATGTTGATTCAGATCCCTGTGTTTATTGCTCTTTATAATGCTCTTCAATATACCATTGAGATGAGACATGCCCCTTTCTTTCTCTGGATCAAGGACCTTGCTGCTAAAGACCCCATCTATATCACTCCGCTCATCATGGGTGCCACCATGGTCATCCAGCAAAAGATGACCCCTACAGCCGCCGATCCAACTCAGGCTAAAATGTTTCTGCTGATGCCAGTGATGTTCACCTTTCTCTTCCTCAATTTTCCATCCGGTCTCGTTATATACTGGTTGATCAATAATGTCTTATCCATAGCTCATCAATATTATTTGAATAAAAAGACATGAGGTTTGAATCTTGGAAGAAATTGAGATTGCCAAGCAGCTCACAATAGGATTGCTGGAGCGAATGGGGGTCAAGACAGAGGTAGAGGGGTTTTTAAAAGAAGGAGCGCTCTGTCTCGAGATCAAAGGAGATCAGGAAGGAATTCTTATTGGAAAACACGGCCGTACCCTCGAATCGCTTCAACTGCTCATCAACCGAATGGTCCATAAAAGGTTGAAGAACGCCATGAGAGTAATTTTAGATATCGACGACTACCGAAAAAGAAGGGCAGACAGCATGGCCGAGATGGCCCATCGATTGGGCGAAAAAGCAAAAGGGACAGGCCATTCCCTAACCGTTGGTCCATTCAATGCTCATGATCGGAGAATCATTCACGTCACCCTCAAGGAAGACCCTTCCCTCAAAACGGAGAGCCTTGGGGAAGGGGAGTTAAAGAAGGTCAAAATAATCCCAATGAAAAAAGAGGGATAAGCTCCTGAAACCACTTGAATAAACCCCGTTAGAAATTTTTCATTATTAACCAGGAGTCCCCTTTGGTAACCTACTTCTAATGGGGCGAGTAGTATGGTTTTCTAACGGGGTAAAAGTGAATAGAGGCTCCTCATTCAGTTCTTCAAAAAGGACCCCGCCTAATCCAGAAGAGACGATTGCAGCCATTTCAACTCCATTTGGAGAAAGCGGTATTGGCATCGTCCGCATCAGCGGTTCCTCTGCCGAACCCATCGCCAGGAAATTATTTAAACCCAAAAAAGACCAATCCTATTTTATCTCCCATCATTTCCATTATGGGGAAATCATTGACAATCAAAGTGGAAATCCTGTTGATGAGGTGTTGATTGTCCTGATGAAATCTCCTAAGACCTATACCCGAGAGGATATTGTGGAAATACACTGCCATGGAGGGTATTTCATTTTACAGAAGGTATTAGAGTTAGTGTTGAAGGAAGGGGCCCGGATGGCTCAGCCTGGAGAATTTACAAAGAGGGCCTTTCTCAATGGCAGAATTGATCTCACCCAGGCTGAGGCGGTGATTGATCTGATCAGAGCAAAAACCCAGACCAGCCTTGAGATTGCCAACCAGCAACTGAGGGGATGGCTTTACAAGGAAATGGCCCAGCTCAAAGCACAAACGATCGAACATTTGGGCCTGATTGAAGCTCACATCGATTTTCCAGAGGAGGAAATTGAGCCGATTGCTTTTGGAGAGCTGAAGGGAGACCTGGAGAGAATGATCCATCAGGTGGAGGAGTGGATTGCCTCTTATGAAGAGGGAAGGATCTTTCGTGAAGGGATATCTTGTGCGATTGTGGGGAAGACCAATGTTGGTAAATCAAGCCTTCTCAATGTATTGTTGAAAGAAGAGAGGGCCATTGTTACCCCGATCCCAGGGACGACCAGGGATGTGATAGAAGAAGTCCTGAATATTTATGGGATTCCAGTGCGTTTGATGGATACTGCAGGTTTGAGAAAGCCTGCCGATTCCATTGAACAGGAAGGGGTGAGGAGGGCAAAGGAGCGGGTGGCTGACTCTGACTTCGTCCTGTTAATGCTCGATGGAAGTCGAGAACTTGATGCGGATGATTTAGAAATCTTTGGGGAAATAAGAGGAAAAAAGAGGGCGGTGATCATCAATAAAAAAGACCTTCCTCTAAGGATATCATTAGAGGAGGTGAAGAGTCGATTTAAGGATGACCCGATCGTCCTAATCAGTGCTCTTAAAAACGAAGGGATTGATGGCCTGAAGAAGATGATTTATACCTCATTGGTTCATAAAGAGGTAAGGGCAACGCCAGAGCATCTGATCGTTGCAAATATACGGCACAAAACTGCTCTTACTCAGGTGAGGGATAATCTTTCGAATGCCACGAAGGCATTGGAAGAGGGGATCTCTCTTGAGTTTATCGCCTTTGAAATCCGCGCTGCATTGGAAGCCCTCGGAGAGTTGGTTGGGGAGACAACTACAGAGGAGGTATTAAACCGCATCTTCGAACAATTCTGTATCGGTAAATAGACCCCCAAACTTCCTTCCCCCCTGACTGTGTCGTAATGGTGGGCAGGGGACAGAGAGCCAGCTTCGGAAGCTTTAGAATTGCGGTTCTTTGAAGGTTATGGGTAACCGTCCTGATAATTGAAAATGATGTTTGCATGGTAAACAAAACTATGAATTTGTTCGCTAAAAGGTTTCGCTCTAAAGCCCCCTCAGCCGCCTCTCTATCCCCTGTCCAATTTGGAGACCGCTTAAGGACAGCCTTTGATTTTCTGCCTACTCTCTATTGCGACACAGTCTCCTTGTGGGGGAAGGTGGGGATGGGGGGTAGGAATGTTTCACGTGAAACATAAAGCTCCCCACATCCTTCTCATCAACCCCTGGATCACGGATTTTGCAGCTTATAACTTCTGGATAAAACCTCTTGGTCTCCTCTCTATTGCTAGTCTCTTAAGGGAAAATGCGTTTCGAGTCACGCTGATCGATTGCCTCGATTTCTCAATAAAAACCCAAAAATACGGAGATGGGAGGTTTTTTAAAACTAAGATTGAGAAACCTCTTCTCTTCAAATCCATCCCGCGGAATTATAGCCAGTATGGAATACCTGAAGAAATCCTGTTGAAAAGGCTATTATTTATTGAAGAACCAGATCTCATTTGTGTTACTTCAGGGATGACCTACTGGTATCCAGGAGTATTTAAAGTAGTTGAAATTATAAAGAAATTATTTAAAAACGCCCCCATAATTCTGGGTGGAATCTATGCGACTCTCTGTTATGACCATGCAAAAAAATATTCCGGTGTGGATATTGTCTTCAACGGAAGCGGAGAAGTGGAGATATTAAAGTTGATCTCAGGCATCACTAAATTCCGCATTCCGCAATCTCTCCGAGCCAGAGGGCTCTCTGAGCCGGAGGCCGAATTCCGCATTGATTCATTGCCCTATCCTGCCTTCGACCTTTATCCTCAATTTGATTATGTGTGTATTGTTACCTCCAGGGGATGCCCGTTAAGGTGTACCTATTGTGGTTCCCCATTCTTAACAAAGGGTTTTTTCAGAAGGGATCCCCTCAAGGTTGTTGATGAAATTGAATACTGGACAAATAAATATCAAGTTAATAATATTGCCTTCTATGATGACGCTCTTCTCATCGAGCCATCAAAACATTTTATTCCTATCATGAAAGAGGTCATGAAAAGGGGGATCCGCTGTAATTTCCACACCCCCAATGCTATCCATGTTAA
This sequence comes from Deltaproteobacteria bacterium CG03_land_8_20_14_0_80_45_14, assembly GCA_002780715.1. GTDB lineage: Bacteria > Desulfobacterota > BSN033 > BSN033 > UBA1163 > UBA1163. Next base: position 17,982 of record PEUO01000234.1, on the reverse strand, counting down.
AGAGATAGATGAGGAAGTAGCTGGTCTTCTATTTCGTGGTGGATTCAAAACCATCCGTCTCGGTTTTGAAACATCGAATAAAGACACGCAGATCGAGACTGGAAGGAAGGTGGACAATCAGGAATTCCGGCAGGCGATCAAACATTTAAAGAGGGTAGGGTACTTGGGCGAAGAAATTGGGGTATACATCATGATAGGATTGCCTGAGCATAGGGTAGGGGAGATTGAGGAGAGCATTGCCTTTGTGAAAGAGGCAGGTGCAAAGCCAATGCTGGTGGAATACTCGCCCATTCCTTATACTCCTTTGTTTGAAAAAGCAAAAAGAATGTCAAAATTCGATCTCGAAAATGAACCTTTGTATCATAACAATTCCATACTACCATGTCAGTGGGACGGGTTTACGATCGCAGACTATAAAAGGTTGAAGGAAGATTTGAGGAGGGGATGAATGAAACCCTACGAGATTGTAAAAGATATTTTTATCGTGGGAGGTCCGGACATCACGGATGGTCGAGATGGTTGCGTCTATCTTTTGAATTTGGGAGAACTAATATTGATTGATACTGGGGCAGGGTGGAGTGTTGAGAAAATTATTAAAAATATCGAGAAATTTGGATTTGATTGTAAAAACCTAAATAAAATCATTCTTACTCATTGTCATATCGATCATATCGGAAGCGTCCCAGAAATCAAGAAGAGGTTTGGGTCCAAGATATACATTCACAAATTGGATGCTCCACCTCTTGAAACTGGGGATTCGATTTTTACGGCTGCCAAATGGTATCAGACAAACTTTCCTCCAACTACGGTTGATGTGAAATTGAATTCTCCGGAAGAAATATTAGCGATTGGCAAGCAGAAGATTGTTTGCCTTCATACACCGGGTCACACTCCGGGATCAATATGTATCTATCTGGATAAAGATGGAAAACGAATTCTTTTTGGTCAAGACCTTCACGGTCCTTTGCTTTCCGAGTTTGGATCGAATCTCGAGGACTATGGCCGCTCAACTAAAAAGTTACTCGACCTCGATGCAGATATCCTCTGCGAAGGCCACTTCGGAATTTATAAGACAAAGAAGGATGTAAAAGACTATATCCTCTCCTACCGCCGCCAATACGGCGTTGAGTAACCCAACCCCACTACAAATATCCCCCTTTTCTAAAGGGGGAGTGAGGGGGATTATTAAATCTATCATTTTGGGAACTGTGGGGAGGGAGTAGAAAGAGAACCAGAGTTGGGTCGTTTGTGCATGTAATGAAGCAGCTCACATCTTAGTGACAATCTGTCTGCATCTCTTAGAAAAAATATTCTTGACAAAAGGGTATTTATAGCATACTCTTTTTTAAAGAGTATAATAATGGGGGAGTTTATATGGCAAAATATTTGAAGAAAGTTCAAGTGTTACTGACCGAGCAACAGTTAAAAGACCTCGAAGAGATTGCCTCTGAGAATCATAAGAAGCTCGGCACCCTCGTCCGTGAGGCTATCGAAGAGTACCACCTCAAGAAAAAGAAGCAGCAGAAGATTGCCGAAGCCGTGGACCGGCTCCTATCCCTTCCTGAAGTGCCAGTCCCCGAAGATTATCAGAAATGGGAAGCCGAATACCTTGAGGGAAAGTATTCATGTCGATAAGGGTGCCGCCTATCTTGTTTATCGATGCCAATCTGATCATGTATTCCATCGGCAGTCCTCATCCTCTTCGTGAACCCTGCAAGAAAGTCCTTGAAAAAATAAAGTCTCGAGAAATTCTCGGCGTAACGAACACAGAAGTTCTCCAGGAGATCCTCTGTCGGTATTTCTCAATAGAAAGAAGAACACTCGGCGAAATGGCCTATCAGTCGATGACGGAATTGTGTACAGATATTTTTCCGGTAAGAGTTGTGGACACAGATAAGGCCCTTGAGATTTTAAAAAGAGTGAACGGAATCACATCCCGTGATGCTGTCCACGCTGCTACCATGATCCACAACGGGATAAAAGAGATCATCTCCACCGATCCTCACTTCGATCTCATTCATGAAATCAAAAGAATCGACCCGTTAAAACTCAATGGCAACTCTTCATGATCTGAAATTCAAGAAGAGGATCAAGATTTTTAAAAGGGAAGGGTGGATAATTAGAGAATAGAAATGAAGCGAATAGAAGAAGGATTTTAAAATTACTTTTAAAGTGAGGACCGTATGACAGGCGCAGAAAGTCTGATCCGTACCCTTGTCGTCTCCGGTGTCGAGGTTTGCTTCGCCAACCCAGGCACCACCGAGTTGCAGTTGGTCATTGCCCTTGACAGGCTTGAGACCATGCGTTGCATACTCGGAATGGCTGAAAGCGTTGTCACGGGCTGTGCCGACGGCTATGCAAGGATGGCAGGGAAACCCGCGATGACGCTGGTCCACTGCGGACCGGGTTTTGCCAACGGGATTGCCAACGTTCACAATGCGCGCAGGGCGAACACGCCGATGGTGAACATCGTCGGCGACCAGGCCACCTTTCACCGTCCGTTCGACCCGCCCCTGACCGCGGATACCGAAGGGCTCGCACGCTCGGTGTCGCACTGGGTCAGGACGAGCAGCCTTGCGTCTCAGGTTGCCTCTGACGCCGCGGCAGCAGTGCAGGCTGCGGCCAGTCCTCCGGGACAGATCGCTACGCTGATCGTGCCGGGTGATGTGGTCTGGGGCGAGGCGAGCGGCCCGGCTTTGCCGCTGCCCATGGCACCCAGGCCGCAAGTGGAGCAGGAGGTGGTCAGGGGAGCGGCGAATATCCTCCGTTCGTCAGAGCCAACGATGATGCTGCTCAACGGACAGGCACTTTGTGAGGCGGGTCTCGCAGCCGCCTACCGGATTGCCCACGCAACCGGAGCGATGCTTCGTGGGCCGACGCATGTTCCACGCATGGCTCGCGGTCGGGGCAGGGTGCCGGTGGATCGCATTCCTTATGTGGTGGACACAGCCCTCCAGTTGTTCGCGGGGTTCAAGCATGTGATCCTCGTCGGCGCAAAACCACCCGTGGGGTTCTTTGCCTATCCTGGAAAGCCCAGCCTCATGGCGCCAGAAGGCTGCGCGATCCACTTGCTCGCCCGGCCAGAGCAAGACGCTGTGGCCGCATTGCAATGGCTTGCAGACGAGATCGGGGCGCCGCGCATTGTACCGATCGAGGAGGAGGGGCCGAAGCCCACCATTGCGAGCGGCCCTTTCGATTCCGAAGCTTTCGGAATGACGCTTGCAGCGCTTCTGCCCGAGAACGCGATCGTCTGCGATGACGCGGTTACCTCCGGCCGAGCGGTCTTTCCTGCAACGTTCAACGCCCCGCCCCATGACTGGATCCAGAGCACCGGCGGTGCGATCGGCCACGGCTTTCCTTGCGCCACAGGCGCTGCAGTGGCCTGCCCTGACCGCAAGGTCGTCTGCCTTCAGGCTGACGGAGCAGGCATGTACACACTGCAGGCCCTATGGACGCAGGCCCGGGAGAAGCTCGACGTGGTGGACGTGGTCTTTGCGAATCGAGTCTACAAGATCCTGTACGGCGAGCTGCGCGCGACAGGCGCCACACCCGGGCGTGCCTCAGACACCCTCTTCGACCTCGGCCGTCCGGACCTCGATTGGGTAGGGCTTGCCAGGGGCATGGGCGTGGAAGCAGTTCGGGTGGAAAGCCTGGAGACTTTTGCCGACACGTTCCGCGCTGCCTGCGGCCGCAGAGGACCCTTCCTGATCGAGTTTTGGATTTAGAATCGGGGCAGGAAATTTTTTGATCTGCCGGCAAGGGCTATTCAGCATATAAGCTCTGCTTAGACTTTACGGACACGAGAAACGCCTGCTTGCGCCTGCCTGCCGCAGGCAGGGTAGGCAGGGGCAAGGTCACGTTTTTAATAGGAACGCAGACAGAACAGTTGAAAGGTGAGGGTGGAATGAGATTTCTGAAAAGGAAAAATAAGTGTAAGAATTCAACAATGTCCCCCGGATCCGATAAGAAAATCAGGGCTAACAGAGGAAGAGTTTCTAAAATTACTTTAAGGCTCAGGAGAGGTCAAATATGGACAGTTTTACCGAAGACCAAATAAAACGCCAGGATTTTGTGGGCCAGCAAGTGCCCCGAAAATCCCGCATTGCCTGCCCTAAACAGGTTGGCGGGTTAACGGGGCACAATAAAGATGATATTTCATCTCCGGGAAGCCTGGCCCGTGGGCGAGGAGCTTCACAATGAAATTATTGATCTCGTGAACCGACTTATTCCTTCAACAGGAGAGATAGGATGGAACATTGAAATGATTGGTGACATCAGAGATACAATCCAACATTGGCTTGTCGATAAATATAAAATAGTTGAGGAGTTGGAATTTTATCCCTGATGATAGAACAATTTCATTTATCCCATTGCCGATATACATCAAATTTGATGTTGACTATAAATGGAATTTACTGTAGAGTTTTATAAACCCTTATGAAACAGCGAACAAACTTTGATTTATATCTTAAAGAACAGTTAAAGGTTTCAGATTTTAAGGAGAAATTCAGAAAAGCCGGTGAAGCTTGGGACGTGGCCATTCAATTAGCCTCTCTTCGTAAGGCCTCCGGGTTGTCCCAGAAAGAACTGGCGAAACGGGTGGGGACATCTCAGCAACAGATTAGCCGTCTGGAATCACCTTCGTATAAAGGTCACTCTTTAAGCATGTTGCGTCGAGTTGCAGACGTTCTCGGAGCCAACGTTCATGTGGAAATTCAAGCCAAAAAGCAACAGTCCCCGCCAGTTGTTGCCGAAGCCAAAGCCATTTATAGAGTTAAGAGTATGGATTTTCGTAAACGAGAGGAACTCCAAAAATTTGAGTTTGACTTTTTAAGAAAAGAGAAAGCAGGCATTTCGAGGAATTTCCGCATTCTGGAGGCTCTCTATAAAGAAGCAGTGACGCTTGGTATCATCCCATTAAAAAACCCTCTTGATGGGATAGAGGTTGATCTAAAAATAGCAAGGGTCGTCAATCATGTTTGAGAGATTGCTTAAAAAGATTGCGCTTCAGTTGAAGAGGGCCTCAATTCCCTACATGGTAATAGGTGGCCAGGCAGTGCTTCTTTATGGAGAACCAAGACTGACCCGGGATATTGATATCACCATGGGGATTGGTGTAGATGGATTGGATAGAGTTAAAAAAATCACCCCGATCATTGGGCTTAAGAGCCTTGTTCAGAAGGAAAAGGAGTTTGTGGAGCGGAACATGGTGCTTCCTACCATAGATAAAAAAAGTGGTATTCGAGTTGATTTTATCTTTTCATTCTCCCCTTATGAAAGACAAGCCATTGGGCGAGCGAGGGATATTAAATTGGGCAATTCAATAGTTAGATTTGCTTCTCTTGAAGATGTGGTGATCCATAAAGTGATTGCTGGGAGAGCAAGGGATTTTGACGATGTAAAATCCATTCTCTTAAGAAACCCGAAGTACGATTTAGTCTATATCAAAAAGTGGCTGAAGCAATTTGATAAATCATTGAGTGGAAAATTCTTAAAGATATTTAGAAACATAGAGAAGGAAATTTCGTGACTGACTTCGTAGGTGAACTCTGGGGATTCTATGACACCCTGTGACATGATAGAGTCGATCATGGCGATTACATCGAACACTTGATTTGTCTCCGGTGAGATAGAATGGGACATTGAAATGATTGGTGACATCAGAGATACAATCCAACATTGGCTTGTTGATCGATATAAAATTGTTGACGAATTGGAATTTTATCCATGATGATAGAAATATGAGAGTCTCACGGAAAGAGGTGCAAACAATGAGGATTAATTTTCAGAGGACAGAGGTTTGATAAAGCGATGGAAAGGATTAAAGGGAAGAAAAAAAGCACTTTCCTGTTAATTTTGATCTTTTCTACTGTTTTTGATAAATTGGGTTCACATCGGCATGGGGAAGGAAGTAATCCGGGCGCTTTTCAAATACATAAATCGGCATAACGGCAATATATTTCAAGGGGAAAGGGCTTTAAAATGAAGATTGACCCAGATGTAAAGCGCTTTCTTAGGTATCAATCAGTTATTGATGTCTTATATGCGAAGAGTTCCTTCCACAAGCCTGAAATTTATGAAGCCTTCAAAACTGAAAAACCTCAGTTTATAGGCCGCGTGATTAAAGAATTAATTATGGATGGATATTTAATAAGCTCAGGGCCAAAAACAAAATCGCAATACTTATGGTCAACGAAGAAAGATGAGTTCAATCCAGGTCGCTGGATTGATCAACGTGTTTTTACACCCACTGTTAAGCGATCCCCTTCTGTAGATCGCCCCAGGGAGCGCCTTCTTCGACTGGGTCCATCAGAGCTTAAGACCTCGGAGCTCTTAGCTATCTTGATTCGTTCTGGTCTTCGAGGGGAATCTGCAATGCAAGCTGGTGAAAGACTGGCCACATATTTTGGAAATAACCTTGAAAAACTTTCTCTCCAAGCGAGGGGAGAGCTTAAGCGGGTGAGTAAAGCCATAGGAGAGACTGCCTATTGTCAGATCATAGCTGGCCTGGAATTAGGAAAAAGATTGGCAAGTCAAAGGACCACTGAATCAGTGCCTCATCATAAAGTTAGAAACACTTCTGATGCTCTCGCATATTGCAAAGAACATTTTATGAGGTTAGCAACAGAAGCCAAACAAGAAGAATTTCATGTGGTCCTTCTGGATGAAAAGCATCATATCATTAAGTCAGAACAGATCACTGTCGGACTCTTAGATAAAAGCCTTGCCCATCCCCGTGAAGTCTTTAAACCGGCTGTTAAAGAATCAGCTTCTGCACTCATTCTGGTTCATAACCATCCCAGCGGAGACCCTACGCCCAGTCTGGACGATAAGAACATAACAAAAGAACTCAAAAGAGCTGCTGAAACACTCGGTCTTAGAATTCTTGATCATATTATTCTATCCAAAGATAGAGCCTTTAGCATGGTCGAGGAGAAGATGTTGTAACGAAGTGATTCCCCCTCTTTTCTAAAGAGGGGGAATAAATTTTTCCCCTTTGAAAAAGGGCTTCCCATAATCTCCCCCTTTGTAAAATGGGGATTAAGGGGGATTTTCAAAAGAATCATCATGACCGATACTGAAATCAGCGAGGCAAAGACCAGGAAGTTGTTTATAGACAAGGCCCTTATAAAGGCTGGGTGGGGTCCAATCGTTCCTTTCCGAGTAGGCACCAAGCATACCCAGGGCTCTGTTGAAGAATACCCAACCAAGAATGGTCCAGCTGATTACATGCTCTTCTTCAAAGGGATACCCTTGGCATGTGTTGAGGGTAAAAAAGTAAGTATAGGACCTCAAAATGTTCTTCAGCAGGCCAAAAGATATGCACGAGGTTTTGAGGGAGGCCCACACTCATTTGGCGATTATCATCTTCCCTTCGCTTATTCCACTAATGGAAAGATATTCTGGTTTCAAGATTTACGGGACCCGTTAAATCTTTCGAGAGAGGTTGCCGAGCTTCACACTCCCCAGGCACTGATGGAAATACTAAATAAGAACGAAGCTTCGGCGAAAGAATGGCTCAAAGACCATGAGATAGATAGGAAACATCTCTGGCCTTTTCAGATTGAAGCAATAACCGCGATAGAACAGGCCATCCTCTCTCGCAAACGCCATATGATGGTCGCCATGGCAACAGGTACCGGTAAAACCTTTACAATCTTCAATTTGATCTATCGGTTGATGAAATCCGGTTATGCCAAGCGCATTCTATTCTTGGTAGATCGGCGTGCCCTTGCCGCTCAGGCTGTTACAACTGCTGCCAGTTTTGAAGCTGAACCAGGGCTAAAGTTCGATCAGTGCTATGAAGTTTATAGCCAGAGACTTAAGAGGGAAGATCTGGAGGAAGATATAAAATTTGATCCTAAAGTTCTTCCAGGTGAATATCTGACCAATCCAAACAGCAGAGACAGTTTCGTTTATATCTCAACGATCCAACGCATGCGGATTAATCTGTTTGGGTTTGAGGGTATGTTCTCTGCCTCTGAGGATCAGGATGACGATTCCGATGCTTCGAAATCGGATATCCCTAACCATGCCTTCGATGTCATCATTGCCGATGAGTGTCACCGTGGATATACAGCTCAAGAAGAAAGTAAATGGCGCGAGGTCTTGAATCATTTTGATGGTGTAAAAATTGGACTGACTGCGACACCCGCTGTCCACACCAAGGCCTTCTTTAAGGAAATTGTCTATAGCTATGATTATGAGCGGGCTGTCCGTGAAAGCTATCTGGTTGACTATGATGCTGTTGCCATCCAATCGGATATTACACTCCGAGGGGTCTTCCTCAAAGAAGGGGAAGAGGTCGGGTTGGTAAATACCCATACTGGCCAGCTTAAATTTGAGACGCTGGAAGATGAGAGGGAGCTTCCGGCTCCTACCACTGAGATCGACTGGTCAGCTCCGGATCGGAATAGGAAGATTGTCCAGGAAATTAGAAAATATTTATCAGAGCAGGAAAAACAGTTTGGCCATTTCCCGAAAACTCTAATTTTTGCTCAGAATGATATTGAACACATATCACACTGTGATCAGTTGGTTGAAGTTCTGAGGAGGGAATTTAACCGGGGGGAGGATTTCGTCCAGAAAATTACCGGCAGTCCATCTGTTGACAGACCTCTTCAAAGGATTCGTGAGTTTAGAAACCGTCAGAATCCGGGAATTGTACTCACTGTGGATATGCTTTCTACCGGAGTGGATGTGCCGAGGATAGAGAATATTGTTTTCTTGCGACCCGTTCAATCCAGAATCTTATTTGAACAAATGATGGGGCGGGGCACCCGGCTCTGCCCTGAAATCCATAAAACCCATTTTACGGTTTTCGATTGCTTTAATGGCACTCTGCTGGAATATTTCAGAAAGACGACCGGCATTACAGCCGAAGCCCCTGTAAAGGCAACCCGAACCATTCGTGAAATCGTCCAAGCCATCGCCAATAACGAGGATAGAGAATACAATATTGGCGTTTTGTCCAAAAGACTTCACCGGATCTCTAAAAATATTACTCAGGAAGGAAGGCTTCACTTCGAATATGTTCTTGGTTGTGACTTAACCGAATTCGCTAAAACACTACACGAGAGGCTTGAGCAGAAATGGGCAGAAACCATCAAGACATTACAGGATGAAGAATTCCTTGATCTCTGTGAAAAATATCCCCGACCTCAGAAAACGTTTGTCAGGGCTGAAACGGCAGAAGATCAAGTCTATTCAAGAATTATTTTCAGAGCCAAAGATGGCAGAGAGCTTGGGCCTCAGGACTACTTGCAGGAATTTGAAAAATTCGTAAGAGAGAATCCGGAACATATCGAGGCATTAGAGATTCTTCTCAAAAGACCAAAAGAATTTGATACGAAACAGTTGAAGACGCTGAGGGAGAGACTGGCCACACAGCCAGATTACTTAGTGGATAAGTTTACTGAAAAAAATCTCCGGCGGGCTTGTAGCCAGGAATTAGCGGATATCATTTCCATAATCCGTTATGCAGCCAAAGGCGGAGAATTGCTTACGGTAGAAAGAAGAGTCGACAAAGCCTTGATGAAGATCAAATCTGATCGTTCGTTCACGGAAGAACAGAATAAATGGCTGGATCTGATCAGAAGGCATCTTATCGAAAATCTGTTGATGGAAAAGGAAGACATCGAAATGCTTCCCATATTTACCCGTGAAGGGGCTTCATGGAGTAAGTTAAATAAGGTTTTCTCGGGTGAATTGGAAACGATCATCCACGAAATTAACGAAGCCATCGCCGCCTGATTACCAGGGTGCTTGAACTCTTTTTCGGAAATAAAAAAACTTGCATCTTTGTAAATTGGAGGTTAAGCTTCCAATATGCAAATTTTCATTAAGCGCTTCCTTACCGAAAAGATCAGAAAGAAATTGCCAAATATTCCCGGGGTAATCATACTTGGTCCAAGACAGTGCGGGAAATCAACCCTGGCTAAAGCCATTATTTCTGAGATCGAAAATGCAGTCTATCTGGATCTTGAGCGCCCGTCGGATATCAATAAATTGACAGATCCTGAAGCTTTCTTCAGCCTCAACGCCGATAAATTGATCTGCCTTGATGAAATACAGCGGGTGCCGGAGCTATTTCCTATTTTAAGAAGTGTCATTGATGAGAATAGGCGGAATGGGCAGTTTATCATTCTCGGGTCCGCTTCTCCCGATCTGATAAGACAAAGTTCTGAGACGCTGGCGGGGAGGGTATCCTATTTTGAGCTTACCCCATTTCTTTTCAAGGAAATATCTGAACATAGCAGTCCAAATAAACTAAGAAAACTCTGGCTGAGAGGTGGTTTTCCGAGAAGTTATCTTGCCTTGGATGAAAAAGAAAGTTTTGAGTGGAGGCTTAATTTTATCAGAACATTTCTTGAGCGGGACATTCCACAGCTTGGCTTTCGTATCCCGGCAAAAACACTCGAGCGGTTCTGGAAAATGTGCGCTCACCTTCACGGACAGCTTCTGAACAGTTCAAAGCTTGGAGAATCGCTTGGTGTAAGCCATCATACAGTACGTTCTTACAGTGACCTGCTTGAACAGACATTTGTTCTGAGGGTTCTTCGACCCTATGAATCAAATCTGAAAAAGAGACTGATTAAATCTCCAAAGATATATATCAGGGATACAGGTTTGCTCCATGCGCTGCTCGATATTGAAAGCCACAATGAACTCCTTGGTCATCCTGTTTATGGCGCCTCATGGGAGGGTTTTGTTATAGAAAATATTCTTTCCGTTTTACCAAACTGGAACGCATTTTTCTACCGCGCTGCGTCAGGTTCTGAACTCGATTTAGTTCTTGAAAAGGGAAAGAGGCGGATAGCCGTAGAGTGCAAAGTGTCGACTTCTCCGACTCTGAATCGAGGCTTTTGGAATGCCGTGAAGGATTTGGCATTACGGGAAGTGTGGATCATTGCCCCGATCAGAGAATCATATCCTGGGGGAAGAGGAGTCACGGTTGCACCCCTTGAGGCGTTCATTGATCATCTATCAAATTTGTAGCGCCCTCATTCACTGGGGGCGATTAAACCCATCGGCTCCCATCGCGGGAGAGGGAAAAATAAACCCATCCCCCTTTGATGGGGGAGGGCGAGGGTGGGGGTGAAAGAACAAATCTATGACCGACATCGTAGGTAAACTTTGGGGATTCTGTCATACTTTGCGACATGACGGAATCGACTACGGTGATTACATCGAGCAGTTGACCTATCTTCTCTTTCTAAAGATGATCGAAGAGAAAGGAGCCGAAATACCATCGCAATATGCATGGTCTGTCTTGAGGGAAAAGTCCGGTATTGATCTGACCGATCACTACCAGGCCACTCTCAGAGGATTGGGAGAGCAATCTGGTATGTTGGGGGCTATCTATGCCGGGGCGCTATCCCGATTCAGTAATCCTGTTAACCTGAAGCGTCTCGTGAATCTCATTGACGAGATTGAATGGACAGCTCTTAATATAGATGTAAAAGCCGCAGCTTATGAGGGCCTTCTTGAAAAATCAGCATCGGAAGGGAAGAAAGGAGCCGGGCAATATTTCACTCCTCGCATTCTGATACAATCCATTGTTCGCTGCATGAAGCCCGATCCTCGAAAGATGAAAGGTTTCACCATCCATGACCCTGCAGCCGGAACTGGCGGGTTTTTAGTCTGCGCCTATGAATGGCTGATCGAACAAACCAAAGGCGGTCTTGAACGTGAAGAAGCTAAAAGGATTCTGAACTCTACCTACTCCGGAACTGAACTTGTTGCAAGACCGAGAAGACTGGCTTTAATGAATCTTTATCTCCATGGCATCCAGGCGAATATATATTTAGGAGATGCGATTTATGAACCAAAAAGGATCCCAAAAGATGGGGGTTATGATTGCGTAATGACCAATCCTCCCTTTGGAACCAAGGGAGCTAACCAGGCTCCGAACCGTGATGATTTTACGGTTGCCACAAGTAATAAACAACTCAACTTTGTTCAGCATGTGATGAGCATTTTGAAGCCAGGTGGCCGAGCAGCCATTGTTGTTCCTGATAATGTCCTTTTTGCCGATCAAGCTGGTGAGGTGTTTAAGATACTCACCGAGGACTGTGACCTGCATACTGTTCTTCGCCTTCCTAATGGGACCTTTACCCCATACAGTCCTGGCACAAAGACGAACGTTATATTCTTCACCAAAGGTTACCCAACCGAAAATGTCTGGGTCTATGATGCTCGAACCAATGTTCCCCGTATCACCAAAAAGGATCGTCCTCTAACCCCACAGCACTTTGCCGAGTTTGAAACGTGCTTTGGTAAGGACCCCAATGGCCATTCCAAACGCAATCCCAAAGATTCAAAAGAAGACCGCTGGCGGACCTTTACCATCAGCGAAGTTAAAGACCGCGACTTCAAAATCGACAGCTTAAAGTGGCTTAAGGACGAATCTCTTGACGATGCCGATGAATTACCCGAACCAGAAGAGTTAGCTGCCGATGCTATTTCGGAGCTGGAAGGGGCCGTCGAAGAATTAAATGCCATAATCGGGATGCTTGAAAATAATAATGAATTTTTAACTTTGCCTGTCAATAAAACAAAATGAATAATGATAGAACCGAAAAGTTCTTCGAGTCACATACTACCATAGACAGCAATCTGCCTGAAGGTTGGGTTGAAATCACACTTAGCCAAATTCTTCAGGTTCTTGAATCGGGTTCACGCCCGAAAGGAGGGGTCAGAGGGATCAAAGAAGGCGTACCAAGCATTGGTGGAGAACATATTAATGAAAATGGAGGGTTCAGATTTGACAAGATCAAGTTCGTACCCCACAACTTCTTTAAAAAAATGACCTATGGTCATATCCAAACGGGTGACGTCCTAATAGTTAAAGATGGAGCGACTACCGGAAAGGTAGCTCTCGTACGTGAAGACTTCCCTTATAATCCTGCCGTTGTCAATGAACATGTGTTTATCTGCCGTCCGATAGAAGGTGTCTATCCACCATTTCTTTTCCATTTTCTTTTCTCCAAAGAAGGACAGGATCGCATTCTTGAAAACTTCCGTGGTTCTGCTCAGGGTGGTATTAATCAAAGCTTTGCTCCAGGCACAACGGTTCCCCTTGCTCCACTGGCCGAACAGAAGCGAATTGTGGCAAAAGCAGACGAAGTGCTTAAACGGGTCAATCCGGTGCGGGAGCGGTTAGACAGGGTGTCAATGATTCTCAAGCGCTTCCGTCAGGCCGTCCTCGCTGCCGTCTGCTCCGGCCGCCTCACCGCCGACTGGCGAAATGAAAATTCAAGGTTTGAGTCGGGCCAAGATGCTCTTCTCCGCATATGCGGGAATAAGGCACTCAGTAACGTAGCATCTGATGAAGATCCCATTGAACTCTCCGAGATTCCAGAAGAATGGGTATGGTCTCGTTGTCAGTACCTTTGCGAACCAGAACGTATAATTACATATGGGGTCATTAAACTCGGTCCAGCTGTTAAGAACGGGGTCGGGACCTTAAGATCCTCAGATGTGCGTTGGCTTTATATTGATAAAGATCATATTAAATGTATCTCTCCGGAGATTGCGGCAGAATACTATCGTACCTTTTTGAAAGGTGGCGAAATTCTCATTACTGTCCGGGGATCACTTGGTGGTGTCGCAGTAGTCCCCAAGGAGATGGCTGGTTACAATATTTCCCGTGAGGTTGCGCTGTTGCCCTTACACCCTGAGTTTGATCCCCAATTCTTCTCTTATGCTATCGCTTCAATCTGGAGCCAGAACTGGCTTTCGGAAGTCACAAAAGGAGTTGCTTATACTGGGATCAACATTAGGGATCTAAAACAACTTCCGCTACCCGTACCTCCGATTGCTGAACAATACGAAATCGTCCGTCGAGTTGAAGCAATGTTCAAATTGGCTGACGCGGTTGAGAAGCGAGTGGCAGCAGCGACCGTCCGGGCTGAAAAACTTACCCGGGCCATCCTGGCCAAAGCGTTCCGGGGTGAATTGGTCCCAACTGAAGCCGAACTCGCCCGCCGCGAAGGCCGTTCCTATGAACCCGCTTCCGAACTCTTAGCCCGCATCAAATCCGAAAGAGATGCAAAACAGGTATCACAAAAAGTCCACAGTAATCGAAACTGAGAATAAACATGGTTAGCAGATGTTGGTAATTCTAATTTTTAATTTCAAAGACAAAGAGTTATGATAGTATTAGGGGCCAGAAAATAAAAGTTTTGTATCCTGGAGAGTAAAAACACTCCGCTAAGTGAAGAGAAGAATAACATGAGGATCGACACACTAGACTTGATCCAATACATCGTGTGCTCTGCAACCGAGAAAGGAATGAAACTGAGCCCAATCAGGCTGGTTAAATTCCTTTACTTAGCTGATTTATATTGGGCGAGGGAGAACGAGGGGGCAACACTAACAAAGTGGCCATGGAAGTTTGTGCATTACGGACCGTTTTGCAGTGAGTCACTGGCATACATTGAAAAGGCTCATCACGATGGATTGATAGAAAAAGATAAGTACGAAAGCAAGTTTACGGATGATGATTATTTTGTGTATTGGTGTGAGGAAAATAGAATGGATATTGAACGCAAGCTCCCGATATACTTGACTTCTCCTCTTCACGAGGCGATTTCAAAATGGGGTGATGAGACTTTCGGACTCTTGGATTATGTTTATTTTGAAACCGAGCCAATGCTCGATGCGAAAAAGGGGGATTTGTTAGACTTCTCAAGGGCGAAAAAGCCCGCAGTCCCAGAAGAGATAGAGATGGTAAAACTATCTTCTAAACAGCTTGCTAAAGGGAAAGAAATCATGGAGAGGCTGAAGAGCAGGTATAAGAGGGGTTTTCAAAGAGCAGAGGTATTCAAGCCAGTTTACGATGAAACCTACCAGCAAGGGATTAAATCCTTAGATGAGGAAGATCTTCAAGGGGAACTTTCGGGGAAAGCCGAGATTTTGGTGGACTGATGGGTATCACCCAACTGATTACTCAATTTTACAGGAAATTGCCGAGAGAAACCTTTAGAAAAGAGCCTACTATTGGCCAACTATTTTGGATGCCATCACTCCACATAAACAAGATTCCAATGATAATGGAGGTCGAGAGGGCTGATCCGAAAGAAGTCTATGCAACAAAATTCCATGTAAGAAATTTGAGGGAAAATGATTTTAAAGCCAGAGAAAAATTGCCCATAAAATCTTTAAGTTTACGAATAACAGAGGAATTAATTGTAAGCAAAGCAAAGAAAAGGCCAGCAGTTGTAGCGTGGGGTTCGCCTATGATATTCGAGGATATGGAAAAGCTTTTAACTTCAATAGGTAGACCTCATTTACGAGAATATTGCATAGCCGTTATTCCTATTTACAATATTGAAACGGTCGACCACGCAGGAGGTTTCCCACCTGTAATGGTAAGCATAATAAAGGCTTTAATGTACAATCAGTTTTTTTATTGCCCAACTGTGACGGATATTGGCGTTACAGGAGGTGTTGCAAGGCTCGATAGAATCCAAATTATTCTTCCCACCGATAGGGCAGTGTATGATCCGTTACCAATAGCCCTTAGTGAAGATGCTTTGGCTGTGCTGTTATCAATGTTTAGATCTTGGTTCGGTTCAGTGGAAGAAGATCTGAATGCGTACAAAGAGCTTTTAACAGGGACTTTACCACCTGAAGCGTTGCCGAGAACCACGGCTTAGGAAAGAATAATGACCGAAGAGTCTTCCGGCGCCCACTTGAAAATCTACACAATAGGTCACTCCAATCACTCGTTGGAGACTTTCTTGAATCTGTTACGGGATTTGAGAATTGACGTAGTGGTTGACATAAGGTCTAGACCAAGTTCACAAGTCGTCCCCCACTTTAATCGGAAACCATTAGAGAATTCGTTGAAATTGAGCGGATTCAAATATTTATATTTTGGAAAAGAACTTGGTGGTAAACCGGACGGCAAAGAATATTACGATGCCAACGGCCACGTCCTATATAGTCTGATTGCGAAATCACCGCCTTTCGTTCAAGCCATTGAGCGTTTGTTAAAAGGGATTCAGGAATACCGTGTTGCTCTGCTTTGTGGCGAGGAAAATCCCTCGAATTGTCATCGCCGACTGCTTGTAGGTAGGGTTCTCCAGAATTATGATGTAAACCTCCAACACATTCGTGGCAATGGCAGAGTTCAGTCAGAGGAAGACCTTCTTAACGAGGGTAGGGAGAAAGATGAAACTCAGCCAGGACTCTTTGTAGCCGAGGAGAATAAGGAATGGAAATCTATACAATCGGTTTTGCCAAGAAAAGTGCCGAGGCATTCTTCGGAGCATTAAGAAAAGCTGGCATCAAACGACTTATCGATATTCGTCTTAACAACACATCACAGCTTGCCGGATTCACAAAACGAGACGACCTCCGATTTTTCCTTAAAGAATTATGTGACGCGGAATACATTCATGAACCATTGCTTGCTCCAACTCCTGATATTCTGAATTCCTATAAGAAGAAAAAGATAAGTTGGCAGGAATACGAAAAACGCTTTTTAGACCTAATGTCAGAAAGAAGAATTGAAGAAAAGATCGATCGAAGTCTCTTTAATCGTCCCACGGTACTTCTATGTAGTGAAGCAAAGGCAGATCATTGCCACCGACGTCTAGCACTTGAGTATCTACAAAATAAATGGGAGCCCTTTAAAATCACTCACCTATAATTGAGCACAAAATGCCCGTTTTCGAAGTTATTTGTTTGGCAAATTCGAGGAAGCTTTCAGGACGATGTATCGCTGGACTGAGAACGGATGGGGGAGGGTGGATAAGACCAGTTAGTGAAAGTCCGGATGGGACTTTATTTCAAGGACATTATATTTTAAAAGATGGTTCTGAAGCTCAAGTTCTTGACGTTCTTAAAATTGATCTCTTAAGACCTCGACCGGACCCATACCAACCGGAGAATTGGGTAATAGGCAATAATTTTTGGAAGCTAGTGGAGCGCCCAGCCTCATTGAAGTATCAACATATATTTCATTCATACATTATTGCGGGCCCTACATTGTTTGGTGACCAATTTGATCGTATCTCCGTCAAGTCGCTTAATAAAAACCCAGCACAAGCATCTTTGGCACTGGTGATTCCAGATAATATAGAGTGGGTTGTAAAGAGAAACGTTAAAGGAAAACGTCAAATAAGGGCTTTATTTAATTTGAGTGATGCCTTTTATGATTTAGGTGTCACTGGCCCACTATTGGAGCAGTATTTAAAGAGTCTTCCTTTAGGAAATTATTCACTGAAATCAATTGGGTTAAGAGAGACCGATAGACCTCTATTGACGATTAGCTTGGGCGAACCATTCCAAGGCGATTGCTATAAGCTTGTTACCTCAACTCTCTTGTTTAAAGGGAAGAAATGGTGTCATCTATAAGAAAAGAATAGAGTGTCATCCATAAAAAAGTTGGCCCTGCAGACAAAAGATCGCAAAGGGCATGGCGCATAGAGCATGGCGTAAAGATCAAAGCTGAAAGCTCCCGCCTACGCTGAAGCTTGGGTGGGCAGGCAAAGCTCAAAGGAAGACAAGTCATTAGGTTATTCGTTCCTCGTTGATTTCATTTTGAACCAGGTACTTTCAGAAATATCCTTCGCCCATTTCATCTCACCGAAGAATAGAAATAAATTGACATTGTAATATAAACGGATTACATTTGTAATACAAAAATATTACAGGCCTTATGGACATCTCTAAAATATTTAAGTCAAAAACCAGAAAAGAACTGTTCAGGCTTTACTTCACCAACCCTGATCAGGAGTACTATCTCAGAGAATTAGAACGGATTCTCCGGACGCCCGTTAGTATGATTCGAAAAGAACTAACCCGACTGGAAGAGGATGGCCTCTTTTTATCCAAGAAAAAGGGCAATCTGACGTATTATCTTCTCAATCAATCCTATCCCTTATTTGAAGAATTGAAAAGTATCGTATTTAAAACCATCGGCATCCAAGGTTTGCTGAGAGAGATTTTGGGCAAGATGAAGGGGATTGA
>PEUO01000225.1:13920-16576 GCA_002780715.1 Deltaproteobacteria bacterium CG03_land_8_20_14_0_80_45_14 | reverse complement strand
CTCGGTGCCGGCCCATGACCAGAGAGTTCCGTCCTGGCTTTTTGCCCACACCTTTTGCCATAATTTTCATTGAAAGCCACTGACTTTGGCACTGCCTTCACTGGGACCGGTCCAATTTCAAATTGGATGTTGACCATCCCTTCCACCTCTCCTTCAAATACCTTCCAGGCATTTTCAGGAGAAACCGGGCTGATAAAACCAGCAAGCAGAGCCGGAATTTGCATGGCATGAGCCTGTTTTAGCAAAATTCCGCTCTGAGGCATATCAAATATGGGGACGACCACCTGTGCTTTTTGGGTTCTCACCTTAATTAAAGAAGGAGAAAAGTCAGAAGCCCCTGTTGCATAAGTATCGAAAGCAATAACTTCCCAACCATTCTGCTTGTACCAGTTTTCTAAGCCCTTTCCAGTCCCTTTAGCCCACAACACGTCTTGAGTGATAATGTAAGACTTGTTGAAGCCAAATTCTTTTTTTATAAACCCCATTACTCCGCCCAGATACATAGCAAGGTAAGGAGCATTCAAGCAATTTCGAAAAATATATTTATATTTATCATAATCCTCTAAAACCTTCTTTTGCATGAGCGGGGTCATGGCAATAGAACAAATGTAAGGCAATTTATATTTTGAAATAACATCCATCGCGGCCAACAATACCTCAGAGCGGAAATTGCCCAGCACGATCGCATGGGGTTTTTTCTCCAGGATGAGCTTCTCCATCGCCGTCAGGGCGTCATGGACAGGAATTCCAGGCTCATGTTCTCTGGTATCGATGGAATAGACTTCAATTTTGTGCTTCGTTTTGCCTACTAACACTCCTCCCTTGGCATTGATCTCATCCCTCGCCATGTTAATCGCCAACAACCCGTCCCGCCCCTCAATAGCGCCTAAGGCCGTAGGAACGCCTAAAATAATAGGCTCACCGGGTTTAAGTTGTGAATGAGCGGTATAAGGGGAAGCAATAAAAACAGCCAATGCGAAAAACAGAAAGCCAAAAAATATTCCCTTTTTCATAACCCCATCCTCCTTTAAAATGATTTAGAACAAGCGAGTTTAACTATTGCAAAATTTAGGACTTTTGTCAATGTTATATATTCTATTTTGCCGCAGATCACCTGAATCTATGATCCCTTTTCATCCCTAAAATAATGAGCTTTTATATCTAATCCAGGAATCCATTGTAGAAAGATTCTTGTTATCCCATAACCCAGAAGGGCTCCGGCAATCACATCGGTTGGGTAGTGAACACACAAGTAAATTCGGGTCCATCCGATGAATACAGCAGCGATGAAGAAAATAATTCGGTACCGAGGGAACCAAAGAGCGAGGAGAGTTGCCATCATAAATGAAAAGGTAGCGTGTGCGCTTGGGAAGCTGGGGTCAAGAATTTCACCTGGACCCTTGGAGAGCTTCGAGGCCATCTCCAGAAACAAAAATGGTCTCTGACGTTGAATGAGAAATTTGAGGCCGTAGATGACTGCTGACTGGATGGCATAAAGCAGAACAAGACGGCGGAGAACTTTTCTCTGCTTGGTTATAATCCAGCTAAGAATAATAAAAAGAATAACTGCAAAATGGCTTCCGAGGTAGGTGAACCAGGGCAAGGTATGATCAAGAACTGGTGAACTCCACCATCCATCTGCCCATTTTATGAAGTTTAGTTCCCAGTCCATTTTCTCGTGACCGTGTCCGTGCCTCGTGTCCGTTTTTATTATTACCAGGAGCATAAAACGGATTACATCTTGTAGGGCAAGGCTTTAGCCTTGCAATAGCAGGCCTAAAGGCCTGCCCTACAAAAGATGGCGTTTCTTGATGAAAACAATATTATGCTCCTCTTAATAAATAGGGATTCTTGGTATGATATCTGCAAGGTTCTGGCTTTGGATACAAACACTTGCAATCTTATCGAGATCCTTGCAGGACGAATTAAAAGCGATGGAGAACCCAACCATCTGAAACATGTCCATATCGCCTTTACTGTCTCCAATGGCGACCACTTCTTCAGGGTTCACTCCAAATTGTTTTACAATTTTCTTCACCCATTCTGCTTTCTTATCGTAATTCACTTGAATCTTCACCTTCCCTGTCAAGATTCCATTTTCATGGAGAAGATCATTCGAAACGGAGTAGTCAAATCCATATTTCTCATGAACCCAATTGCTAAGAAGAGAAAGTCCGGAAGAAACCATCGAAAGTTTCAATCCTTTCTGTTTAATGTAGTCGATCAGTTCATCCACCCCTGGATGAAAGGGAACCGTCTCAACGATCTTGGACAACTCCTCCACCTTCATCCCCTTCCAAACCTGGGCATCGCGTTCACAAAATTCTTCATAAGAAATCTTCCCAGCCAAAAACAGATTTTGATACTCCTCAGCAAACCCATACCACTTTCTCAGTTTTTTGTGGATATATTCCCAGATCGATCGCTCCTGAGTGAGCGTCCCATCGAGATCAAAGATCACCAATTTGAATTGATGATTTTTTATCATTGTGATTCTTCACCAACCTTCCAACGTTTATCTCCCAAGCTGGCAAGCAGTTCCTCGATCGTACCCAAATAGATACATCGGCCAATACGTTTATCCATACAGGCAGGCTTCGATTGACAAGAACCCTTCAGGGGTGTAGATTACCATACAAAGTGGGGGATTTACAAC
>PEUO01000225.1:6485-13865 GCA_002780715.1 Deltaproteobacteria bacterium CG03_land_8_20_14_0_80_45_14 | reverse complement strand
ACATAAAATAATGTTCGGCAAACTTTAAATAAACATGGAGGTGTATTATGGCTCAAAATACTAAAGAACAAAAGAAGCAAAAGGTAATTGAAGTCTTGAACAAGGCGCGCGGCATGGAGTTGCAGGCCATTGCCCAATACATGAACCAGCACTACAATTTAGACGACA
Organism: Deltaproteobacteria bacterium CG03_land_8_20_14_0_80_45_14; assembly: GCA_002780715.1. GTDB lineage: Bacteria > Desulfobacterota > BSN033 > BSN033 > UBA1163 > UBA1163. Next base: position 13,697 of record PEUO01000225.1, on the reverse strand, counting down.
TGGATTACGGAGATATGGCCGCGAAGGTTAAGCTCATAGCGATCGATGAGATGCGCCATGCAGAGATGTTTGCAGATCGAATTAAGGAATTGGGTGGAGAACCGACCACAGAGCCTGCAGGAAAGGCTGAGAAGGGCCAGAAAGTCCAATCCGTCTTTTCATTTGATGCAAAACTCGAGGACGATGCAATCGAGTCTTATAACCAATTCCTGTTAGTGTGTAGAGAAAACGGCGACAGCATCAGCGTGAAAATCTTTGAAACAATCATCGATGAGGAACAGGTGCATTTCAACTACTTTGACAATGTCAGTGATCACATCGAGAAGCTCGGCGAAACCTATCTTGCTCAAATCGCCGGGACACCATCTGCCACTGGTTTGCAGACGCAGGGGTTTGTCGCCAGACAGGGCTCTGTTACCACACAGGGCGGTGCATAACGTCAAAAAAACAAAGAATCCAAAACGTAGAGTCTCAACTCCAAACAAACCCATTGTTCGGATGCGCTAAAACGCGCTGGTGAGCTTGGTCGCTCTATGGTGACAGAAAGCCCAAAGAAGCTCTCTTACCTAATCCGAGCTTCGGAGGAAAGTGTTTAATATGAGATTTCTGGAAAAGTATAGAAATCTCTGATTACATCGATTAGAGACCGATTACACAAATACAAGATGAGAACGAATAATAGTATTTGAGAGCTCTCGATAGAATCATAAGCAGGCGAAGATGCATCAGTTTCGATATTCGAATAGTGAACGCGAGATGGAGGTTTACGGCTACGATTCGGTAGTCAAGAGCCACTGTCGCATGTGCCACGGTGGTTGCGGAGTAATCGTCTTTGTCAAAGACGGCAAGGTCGCAAAAATTGCCGGTGACCCCGATTGCCCCATTGCCCACGGGACACTGTGCACCAAAGGACTTGCTTCAGCACAATTAGCCTATCATCCGGACAGGCTGACCTACCCTGTCAAAAGGGTTGGTCCCAAGGCGAGCGGCCGATGGGAACGGATCTCATGGGATGAAGCCCTGGACACCATCGCAGAGCGAATCCTGGCCTATAAAGAAAAGTACGGGCCTGAATCTGTCGTTTTCGGCTACGGGACCGGCAGGGAAAATGAAGCGGTGATCTACCGCATCGCTAATCTTCTCGGCTCACCAAACGTGCTGACAGCAGGTCATTTCTGCTATGGCCCCCGTATCTCGACAGGCATTATCACCTGCGGCACGAATCCCATCGCCGACTACGAGAATTTCCCCAAGTGCATCATGATGTGGGGAAACAATGTGACGATCAGTAACCCTGACGAATACAAAGGAGAACCCTTCTCAGTAGCTCTCGACCATGGCGCCAAGCTCATCGTCGTTGATCCCAGGCTCACCCGTCCGGCAGCACGGGCAAATGTCTGGCTCCAGCTCAGACCCGGCACAGACGCTGCCCTCGCCCTCGGCATGCTCAATGTGATCGTCAACGAGGAGCTTTACGATAAAGAATTCGTCGAAAAATATATCCATGGCTGGGAGCCATTCGTTAAAAGGGTGAATGAGCACCCCCTCGACAAAGTTGAAGAGATTACCTGGGTTCCCAAAGAAAAGATCAGGGAGGCAGCAAGGCTTTTTGCAACGACAAAACCGGCTGCCATTCAGTGGGGTGTAGCCATCGAGCAGCAGAATAACTGCGCAGACAATGACCGTTTACTCATGTTCCTCATGGGGTTAACCGGCAACATTGACGCCCCTGGCGGTCAGGTCCTCAACCGGACGCCAAATATCGTTAACGTGGGTCAATTTGGCGCCCATGGCATGCTCCCCAAGGACCAGTTCGCAAAAAGATTGGGAGGAGAGCGTTTCCGTCTTGCTTCCAGATTCGCCATCATTCAACCAAAATGCGTCTGGGATGCCATCCTCGAAGAAAAACCCTACCCGGTAAAGATGCTCTTTTTCATCAGCTCCAACCCAGTGATCACCCGTGCCAATGCGAAAGAGGTCTACCGCGCGCTTGAGAAAGTTGAGTTCATGGCTGTTGCCGACTTCTTTCTGACCCCGACCGCAGAGCTTGCAGACATTGTGCTGCCTGCAGCGACCTGGCTTGAGATGGATTACGTCGGCGACTTCTGGAAGCGTCATGGCTATATCCTGCCACGGCGTAAGGTCATCCAGGTCGGTGAATGCCATTCAGACCATGAAATGCTCAACGACCTCGCCCACCGGATCGGCCAGGGCCAATACTGGTGGGACAACTTCGAGAAGGCCCTCGATTATATCCTCCATCCGATGGGTATCACCTGGAATGATTTCAAGAAGATGAATTATATCAGGGGAGAGGTGAAATATTACAAGTACAAAGAGGGAGGGTTCTCTACCCCCACGAGGAAGTTTGAGCTCTACTCCACCACCCTCGAAAAGATGGGATATGATCCACTTCCTCAATACAGAGAACCCCCAGAAAGTCCGGTGAGCACACCTGAACTCTACAAGGAATACCCCTATATCCTGATCACGGGCGCGAGGCCGCCTGGTTTCTTTCACACAGAAAACAGACAGGTCCCCCGGCTCAGAGAGCTTCACAGGGACCCGATCGTTGAGATCCATCCTGATGGAGCTGCAAAGGAAGGCATCAAAGAGGGCGATTGGGTCATCATTGAATCCCGTCGAGGAAGAGTGAGGCAGCGAGCTAAAATCGCCCTTGGACGAGATCCTCGGATTGTGGCAGCCCAGCATGCGTGGTGGTTTCCGGAGAACAAAGACCCAGGTCATGGCTGGGATGAATCCAACATCAATATCCTCACCGACAATGCATTAGAGGGCTGTGACCCGGCAATGGGTGCATCGAACATAAGGACACTCCTTTGCAGGATATATCCCGAAAAAAAGCATCCTATGAAAAAAAAGAATAGGATGTCTGATTACAGAGATTAAAAAGCAGATTACAGTGACTAAAGATAGGGATCCATTAACAGAAAGGATAATTGCCTGTGCGTATAAGGTATAATTATTGATTTTACCTAAGATTATACCAGGAGGTCAGCCATGAACAGGTATGCGCTCATTATCGAAGAGTTCGCCTGCTGGGGATGTAAGGCCTGTGAAGTAGCGTGCAAACAAGAATATAATCCAGTCGATGCAACCAATGGTATCAAGTACCTGTCTGTTTGGGGAGATGGCCCGAAACTGATGAACGGGAAGCTCGATTTCATGTGGCGTGTGAATGTCTGCAAACACTGCGAGGAACCTCCCTGTGCACAAGCATGTCCAGTGGAAGCCATAATGAAAAGGGAAGACGGGATCGTCATCCTTGACTATGAGAAATGCACTGGGTGTCAGCTTTGTATCGATGAATGCCCTTACCATGCCATTAGCTTTGACGAAGATAGAAAGACCGTAGCCAAGTGCAATCTTTGTCATCACCGGGTTGATAAGGGCCTCTATCCGGCCTGTGCGGATAATATCTGCCTCGCCCATTGCATTTACTTCGGCGATCCTGCCGAGATTGAGAAAAAGATTCTGGAGAAGAGAAAGATAAGAGGGGGTTGGGGGGACATCATCCCTAAGGCGATAAAGATTTCGAGAAGGTAAGAGAATTATCTACTTCTATCTTCTTTTCTAACTATCCTTTTCGTTCATGTAGTCTTTGGGTTAGCCCTAAGGCTTAATCTCACCCAATGAGCATCAACTAATGGGTTACTATTTGTTTGACAATTATCTGACAATTTGCTATAAAATAACAACCATTTTAGGAGGTAGGGTAGAGATGCGTTTCATATCTGTAAGGGACCTCAGTACAAAACCAAAAGAAATTTGGAGTAAAATCAAGAACGAGGAGATGGTCATCACCTCGAACGGGAAACCCATCGCAATACTTTCCGGTGTGACCGAGGAGACCCTTGAGAAGAAGCTCCGGGCGATCCGGCGCAGCCTTGCCCTCATGGCCTTAGAGGAAATGCAGAAAAGGTCATTGGAATTAGGATTGGACAAGCTGACAGATTCTGAAATTGAGTCAGAGATTCAGGCTGTACGGAAGGCCCGAAGACGATGATCGTTGTTCTCGACACCAATGTCATCGTTTCAGGAATTCTAAGACCTTATAGCAAGGCGGCAGCCATCCTCCGTATCGTTGCAACCGGAATGATTCAGTTGGCCTATGATCTTCGAATTCTTTCTGAATATCAAGATGTCTTAACTCGTTCTAAATTTCCCTTTGCAAAGGAAGATATTAATGTCTTCCTCGATCAGGTGGAAAAGGAAGGGGTTCTTGTTTCAGTCATTCCTTTGAAATTTCGACTTTCTGATCCAGATGACGAACCCTTCTTGGAGGTCGCTTCGGCAGCGAGGGCGGAAGCTATTATTACTGGTAACAAACGCCACTTCCCAAAAAAGGAATACCAGGGAACCAGAATCTTATCACCTGCAGAATTTCTGGAAGCATTCGGAGATAAAAGTTGAGAATTCGCTGTGATCAACTGTTACAATGAGATGAAGGCAATGCGACTCGGAGATAGAATTTGGGCCTTGCCGCTGGGCCTTGTTTTTTCATAGACCCACATCGCCGCCATACTACAATCATTAATCATATTGGTCTTCTTTCATCCACACAACTACATATTTCTGATGGAAATATAGTATAATGTCAAAACAGCAGACACAATAGCAGAAAAACCTTCAGGACGAAATAATTCACTGGAGATAAGGACGATCTGACTTTTTTGAAAAGGCGTTGTTTCTCTTTAACAACAGATTAAAGTATAGATTATGTACGACTGTTTTAAAAACCCAGAACCCGAATCTTGTAAACTTCTCGGGTTGCGCCAGCTTTTTCACTATTTCCTTGTCGATTTCTCCCACCCTACCAAAGGTCCTTCCAAGTTCATAGAGGGTTCTAAAAAGCTTCTCAGTGTCAATGAGGTGCCCAACCCCGGCGAAATCCGTGGCCTTTCCGATCTGACAAATCCACTTGTGGATCTTTTTGTCCAATAAGGGAGGTATCCGTATAGCTTCAACCCCACCCCTGATTACTGTACCCTGATACCTGCACCTCAGACGTACAGCAAGCTTTTCCAGATACCGTTCAACATACCGTGAATGGATTGATTCTGGTAAACCAGACTGCACTATGAATCCAATAGCTGGATTATCAGCCTGTTTTCGGAGAGGTTCAAGAGATTCGATGAACTCTTTTACAATCGAGGGCATGGCATCGTTAGAAAGAGGAAACGCCAGTAAAACTTGCTCTGCCTGTCGGAACATCTCTACAAATTTATTTCTCTCCCTCACACGGATCAAATAGGCTAGCTCATAGGTATTCCCCTGAGTTTCTACAAATCCATTCAGGAAATGCTCCAGGAGAGTCCCTGTGTTGCTCTCTTCCCCACGAGGAGACCCATTAAACACTGTCAATTTCATCTGCGACCTCCCCCAGGGGATCACTTGTAAGCTTTGTGAAGCAAAATTGGGTCTTGAAGTTAATTGCGTCTCGCCTGTAAATATCCGAAATAATTTTAATGTCTTCCTCATCCGTATCGTTCCCTTTTTCCAGCAGAAGAGCCATCAGAGGATATTTCTCATATCTTGCTAAATGACGAACTTCAGTTTGAACAAATTCAAGATACGGATGTACTAAAGGGAGGAGCTTCTCGTGTGTTTTTTTGAGTAAAGCACTGGTGAATCCCATGATTACAGGTGAAGCAAACAATACGAGATCGGAGTTGATGTATGCCCGGCATATGTCGCCTGAATTATCCTTCTTTATACACTTCCCAGGTGTCTTGACCCAACAAGAGAAACAACCTACGCAATATTTAATATCCATCTCTCTCAGATTGAAGACATTAACTGTATGGTGGCGCAATTCAAGATGGTGGGAGAGCTCTCGAAGGTAGTTGTCAAATGCAACATTATCAGGATTTGGATTACCATTTAGCATTGTGATTTTCATCTCAACCTTCTGCTGGAAAGATATGTTGAGCTAGTCTTCCTCTGCCTATTATAACCACCTTGAGGATTACGGGATCAAATGTACACCTTTGGGTGAGACCTGTCAATTGTGGATTTCAGGAAGAAATATTTCTCTGGCTTGATATTGTCTGGAAGGTCAAATCCTGACTTGCACAAGTATCACACCAAGCGAATTCCCCTAACCGCGAACGCAGCGGACAGAATACGAGTTACTCTTATAGTAGCTCAGCACATAGGCGCCGTCGAACATTACGATCCAGGCATTCTTCGTGTCGCACTCGAAGGTCGTAGAGGACCAATAAGATAATTCATCCCGAAAGGGAACCTCTTCGCGCATAGGAGGCCTCCCTTCTGGACGTGCCTTGATCCTGTCCAGAAGAGATTCCAGTTCCGCTAACGTTGGCAGGCGCCAATCGTCCTTCCCGTCCAATGAAAGCGATTTTGTGTATTTTTGGGCCTCGTCCCAAGTCATCTCGCCTGGAGATTCATACTGCCATTCGAGGCCGGTTTTAGGATCTTTCCAGGTAGGTAGTTTCTGTCTTACAATCTCCACGGCAGGGGAAATAATCAATGGTCAATGGTCAATAATCAATTATCAATTAAAAGACTACCTCTTCCATATTGAAAACTGACCATTGCTAATTGGCAATTGACAATTGATCTTTTTAATTCCTTGAATCCTCGGCCCCTTGGACCCTTGATGTTATCTTTTATAGCACCTTATAATTCCCTGCAAACTTCTTGGGATCTCCCCAGAAAATACAGCGAGTCGGACAGATTGCGTAACACGCAGGGACCTCATTTCGCCCTCGTTTTTCAACGCAGAGGTCGCACTTGACCGCCTTCGTGACTTCATGATTGAACTGCATGACGTCATAAGGACAGGTCTGGACACAGCAGGTCCCGCACGAGATACACCTTTTTGCCTCCTGAATAGTCACTCCCCTGGTAAGCCCCTTCTGGACTTCATTGAAGTTTTTTACTCGCTTCTTGGGTTCCAAGTAAGACATCTGAGCACGGACAGCCCGATCGTATTTCCCTTTCTGGGGTTTTTTTATTGCTTTCAATTGTATATCTCTACCCAATCGAAGGTTCTCGCCACTTAAATATCGGCTAATTGAAATGGCGGCCTGTCTTCCGTCTGCAATGGCCTCGATCACGGTCTTGGGGCCTCTTGCCGCATCTCCCCCTGCAAAGATATCGGGATCCTCACTCTGAAGCGTCAAAGAATCAATTTTCATGGTTCCCCATGCAGTCAATGTACAGGCA
>PEUO01000225.1:0-6359 GCA_002780715.1 Deltaproteobacteria bacterium CG03_land_8_20_14_0_80_45_14 | reverse complement strand
GTCAGACGCATTTTGACACATTCGATCGCTTTGACCCGACCATTGCTACTAATGAACCGCACAGGTTGAGCCAAGGTCTTGATGGGAATCCTTTCTTCCCGACACTGCTTAATCTCTTCCGGTGTGGAGGGCATTTCCTCCAAACCTCGTCGGTAAAGAATAAACGCCTTTTCAGACCCCAACCTTCTGGCAGACCTGACCGCATCCATCGCCACATTTCCTCCGCCAATCACTGCAACCCTTTCCCCGAGTCTCACGGGTTTTCCGAGATTGAGTTGACGGAGGTAATCCAGGCCCCGGTAAACCCCATCCAGATCTTCACCCGGAACACCCAGTCGGACACTTTCTTGGACGCCGATGGAGAGGAAAAAGGCCTTAAATCCGTCTTTACGCATTTGAGCAATCGTTTTATCCTTGCCCACCTCAACACCAGTCTTCATGGTGACGCCCATATTGCGAATCATCTTAATTTCAGCCTCGACAATCTTGCGCGGCAGACGATACGAAGGAACCCCTACGGTAAGCATCCCGCCCAATACCTTGGCTTTTTCAAAGATTGTTACCTTATAACCTTCTTGAGCAAGATAGTAGGCACAAGTCAAACCCGCAGGACCCGATCCAACAATGGCAATTTTTTCCTTTTTCTTGGTTTTGATTTCTGGCATATAACGCCTCTTTGCCTTCAGGTCCAGATCACCCAGGAAGCGCTCAATCGCGTGGATGGCTACGGGTTTGTCGATTTGATCCCGGTTGCACTCAGACTCACACGGGTGAGAGCAGACCCTGCCGCAAATGGATGGAAAGGGGCTTGCAAGCTTGATGAGTTGTAAGGCTTCCTGAAATTTCCCCTTGACAGCAAGGCTCACAAATCCCTGGACGTCAATATGCGCTGGGCACTCTACCTTACACGCAGAGGTCTGCTGTTTTTCAGCTCCAGACTTGCCCGGGACCGCATTGCATCCGTTACACTTCTCACTGTCAACGAGAACGACCCCGGTGTTTGGGTCTTTGGTGATCGCATCTTCCGGACAGGCCAGGGCACAGGGGGCATCTTCACAATGGTGACAAAAAAGGGGCTTAAAATAGGGGGCCCTCTCAATCACTTTTATCACTCTCGGGCCGACACCAAGGCCGTGTTCCTGTTTGCAAGCCACTTCGCAAGCATGGCAACCCATACATTCATATTCGTTCAGCATTAAGGATACTTTTCCCATCGCATTCCTCCTGTTGATCTATCTTAGCAAATTTGAATTTCTTTAAATCCGAAGCACGAAATCCGGGCGGAGCGTCCAGCAGGACCAATTCGAAACAATCTCAAATGACCAAATTTCAAATGTTCGAAACAAATAAAAGTTTAAGAAATTTGAATTTGAAAAATTCGAATTTGTTTCGGATTTCGATATTCGGATTTCGGATTTGGTGACTCTTTCATGAGCGACTATTATCTATTCTTCACAGGGAGATATATTACACAAACAAACTCTTAGATTGGTGGAGCCCATCGCAGGATCCAGAGTCTCATAGGCATTGTCAGTAAGGATATTGATATTGGACACATTCCAACCGTGGCCCGGATCTTTTACCTCTGGGTACCACCACCCATGCTCTGCAACAACCACTCTTGGATCAATGTTGTCGTTCAGCTTTACACGCTGCTTGATGCGTCCCCTTGGCGATGCGATATAAGCCCATTTCCCGTCTTTAATATTATGTTTCTTAGCTGTCTCAGGATGGATCTCCACAATGGGATCCGGTCTGATCTCCCTCAGCGACGGTATATTTCGGTTCGCTGAATGGAAAAAGGTAGGCGTCCGTAGCCCCGCATTAAGGATGTATGGGTAGTCTTTGAGGAGATCGGGTTTGGAAACCGGGCTCTCGGGAATTTCAACGTATTTGGGCAGGGGATCATATCCCCATTTTTCCAGAACAGTTGAATAGAGTTCCACTTTTTTCGTAGGAGTGGAGAAACCCCTTTGTTTATACTTGTAGTAAACCATTTCGCCCTGGAGATAGCCTTTCTCTTTGAATTGCTCCCAGGTCAGTCCAGAGGGTTCGAGCAGGTAATCCAGCGCATCCTCAACCGTGTCCCACCATTGCTGGCCCATTCGTTTTCCTAATTCCATAAAGATCTTGTGGTCCTGCCAGCATTCCCCGATCTGGACGCACTTCTGCCTGGCCAACACAAAACCATGTCGTTTCCAGTTGTCGGCAACATGGTTCTGCTCGAGCCAGGTGCCTGAGGGCAGGAAGATATCAGCCAGTTCTGCCGTCGGGGTCATAAAAAAATCAATGACAGTTAGGAACTCCAGCTTCTTCAACGCCTCATAGGCCTCTTTGGCATTGGCCCTCGTCACCACCGGATTGCTGCCGCATAGAATCCCTGCCTTCAGAGGGTAGGGTTTGCCAGTAAGGATTGCATCCCATGCTTTCTTGGGATTGATAAGGGCCACCCTGGCGCCAAGCTTAAACTGATCTCCGCCCAGCCTCTTTTTTTGTTGCTCCGGAGAAAGATCTCTGTGGCGGGAAAATTCAGCGACCGTGCGTGTGGGTGGATTCACAAAAAGAGCGTTCCCACCAGGGGCATCCAGGTTCCCTGTGATGGCCATCAGTCCGGTCGTGGCGCGCGTATAGTTGACGCAGTTGATGGTCTGTTCCGTGGGGACGCCCCAATGGATACAAGCCGGCTTGGTTGTAGCATACATCCTCGCTGCCTTCCGAATGAGATCCTTGTCAACCCAAGTGATCTCCTGTACCCTTTCCAAGGGATACTCCTTGATCACTCTTTCCTTGAAGGCGTCCCAGCCGTTGATGTATTTCTCCACAAACTCCCTGTCATAAAGCTCTTCCTCAATGATGACATGGTGAAAACCCAGGGAGAGAGCGGCATCTGTTCCCGGACGGATCTGAAGCCAGAGGTCTGCTTTATTCGCAATAAATCCCTTGCGAGGATCGATGCAGATCAGCTTGGCTCCCTTTTTATAGGCCCTCCAAAAATTCTCTCCCTTATATTCATCCGGATTATTCCACTGCGGATTACAGGCCCACATGACGATACATTTCGGCCCGCCTTCATAATCGGCAATGGGCAGAGTGCCGCAGGTAATCAGGGTTGACCCAACTCTTGAGACATAACACATATGCCCGGCTGTAAGAACATTGGGGGTTCCCAGGAGATTGGCAAACCGGTAAAGATGACTTTCATAATCCCTGCCGGTCCCCTGACCTACAACGATAGATTCTGGCCCATATTCAGCAATAACCTTTTTGAATTTCTCCACGATGGTGTTCAAGGCCTCGTCCCAAGTGATCCTCTCCCATCCCTTATCCGTCTTTTTCATGGGATAGAGGATCCGATCAGGATGGTAGGCCAATTGTGTGATCGATAGGCCCTTGCTGCACAAGGTCCCGTGGCTGATAGGGGAGTTCGGATCTCCCTCCACTTTAATCACCTTGCCGTCTTTGACATGGGCGATGACCCCGCAGCCTCCGTGGCAACTACGGCAAGCGGTTCGAATCTTTTTAACCTCTTCCATCAGTTCTCCTCCTTTTTAAATGGCCGCTGTTTTTTCTTAAGCGGTACGTTCTAAAATGTCCCCCTTCACATCTTTGTAAGAGAGCTCTGAAAAACTACTATAAGCTCTCTTGATGACACTGATTTTCAAAAAATGATTACAGAGATTTTTCTTTATCTTCAATGCATTTCACATCTGTGTAATCGATCATAATCTCTGTAATCAGAGATTTCGGGACTTTTTCAGAAATCTCTCTAAAGGGTTTTCATATCGGCTCCAAGCTTATAAGAAATCCGCCTTGCAACATCAGCCGTTTTAGGGCCGTATTTTTCAATCAAACCCTCCGGAAAGGTTCCGATGAGGATGATACATCCAACGATTTTTTCCTGCACACCAAATACCGGTGCGCTTACGAAATTGACCCCGGTAGTGATTTCACCAACATCCTGAGCATATCCCAGTTGTCTACACTTAGTCAGTTCATCTCTCAACCGCTTCATGTTCAGTCGTGAACTATCAAGGCCATGGAAGTAAACTCTTTTTTTGGTCAATATTTTTTCTCTATCCGCTTCGGGCATAAAGGCCACCATGGCTTTCCCGTGTGCGCCTAATGTGATATGAAACCTGTGTCCCAGACGAATGGAAAACCCAATGTTTTGATTTCCTTCTCGTTTCCCAACCACCAGGAGATGCTCAGCATAAATTAAACCAAAGAGAGTGGTTCCGTTCGTTTCCTTAGCAAGATCGTCGAGAAAAGGGGCTACGATGTCCGGATAATATAGGTTATCCAAAACATGCCGTGACAAGAAAATCAAAGCAGGTCCTAACGAGTAGGTTTTGGCCTGAGGATCTTTTTCCACAAATCCAAACTGTTTTAGTGTGTTGAGAATGGAATGGCCTTTGCTTTTATGAATTCCAACTTGTTTGCATATTTCCGTCAGCTTCATCTTGAAATTGGGACTTTCTCCTAAGCAGAGGAGGACCCTGGACGCCTGTTCCACCGCCGGAACCGAAGGTTTATAAGCCGATTTTCCTTTTAGGCCGCTCTTGGGCAGCCTTTTTTTAACATCCACTCGACGACCTCCTCAGGATTACATCTCGATCACCTGCATTAAATTGAATGTTCTGTATATAGAACATTGTTCTATTTATATGGGAGAATCATATATTTTGACTTTGCGTTTGTCAACCACTTTTTATGAGAGCTCTTAAAAACTATCGCACGCTCTCCTGATTGATTAGAAAATTCTTCCCCTCCCCTGGAGACTGTGTCACAATGAGGGAAATGCTATGTTTGTCATTCTGAACACTTCGCCATGTGTCACCCTAACCCTGAGTGAAGCGAAGGGGAAGGGTCTCGCTTTTTGGCTCAGGGTAAACTCCGTAAAGAATCTTATAGAGTCAATAAGTTAGAAAACAGAGATTCTTCAGCTAACGCCTCAGAATGACATTACGACACAGTCTCTCAAGGGGGAGGGGAACATGTTGCATTTTCATCGTCCGAGGGTGACGCACCCGTCATGAACATTATATGGAAGTTCAAATAGATTTCTAGCCGGTCTTGACGAAATTTTTCTTAAAGGTTACCAATTTATTAGAGAGAATAAATTCTCCCCAAGAATCTCAGAAATGTCTCTTGACAAGATTGAAATAATTTGGTCTATGAATAAGGAGGGGAGAGATAGGACTAAAGGAGAAAAAGTGAATGGAGAAAAAGGATTGCTTTGGTTCCCTAAAGGATATCGACCTTAATAATAGCCAAACCACAAACCAGGCAAGGCTTGAGTGTCGAAGCTGCGAGGAGATTCGTGATTGTTTGCGTTATAGTAAACAAATGATGGAAGAGAAGAAAGAAAAGGATGAACTGAGAAAACAGAATATGATCTCCCAAATTATTGACCTGTCGCATATCACTTCAAATGAAATCGGTTCCTGCCTATTAGAGTTTCTGAGTAGAATTTATAGCTCACCCCTGGGAATGATTCTTTTTAAAAACCTCCTCCTGTTTTATGAAGCTCCTCCAAATTCATCGTCTTTTAACCTGACCATCCCAATCTCTCGAACGGTTATAAATTTGATCCGGGAAGAAGAAAACGAAATGAGAGATTCTGCAAGTCCTCCGGTTTCTCCTCAACGAGGAGGCCTCGATGAGGGATTCACTCTCCGGATTGTTTTGTTTCAGAGATCTTTCCCCGATCATCCAAAGGCCAATATGGGAATGATCGCCTACGAAGTGGCTCGCTCATTTGCTTCCGACGATCTTGGAATCAGACAGATTCTTCAGATTCTCTCCGACGTTGAAATGAACTTATTTAAGAAAATGGACATCGACCTTCGCACGAATTGGTTGGTTGAGAAATGGGGTTTTGGGGACGACTTCGAAGCCCTGAAAAAAGAAATGGCATCCGTGGAAGGAAGTTAATAGAATTTTAGTTTTATCGTATAAGAACATTCTCTTCCTAAAACCATCATACATTTACCCAAGGGTGGTTTAAGCTCATGCTCTAATCCTTGGGCGTCAATCCAACCTTGAATCCTTGCAAGAATCCCGCATTCATATTGATCCTTGATTCCTGCCTTGACGATATTTTCATAGGCAAAACATCTTTTTAAATGCATTTCATACGTTTGATGATCAAGAATTTTGATTTCATATTCGGCGAGGCCAGAACCATAGAGGGAGATGGCTGCTTTCCCGAGGTTCAGGTATTCCTCCATATCTTTTGCTGGCGATAAGGCTAACGTTTTCATGTACCGCTTCATCTCTACCTGGCCCAATTCTCTGGCTACAATCTGATTCAATCGATTCGCGGCCTCGATGCCAAAATGCTCTGCCACTGCCATAAA
>PEUO01000161.1 GCA_002780715.1 Deltaproteobacteria bacterium CG03_land_8_20_14_0_80_45_14 | reverse complement strand
ATTAAGAAAATCTATGCCAGAATTATGGCAAAAGGGGGTGAAATGCATGACTTGACAGGGGAATTACAGGCAGCTTATAATTCTGCTTAAAGAAGCAGGGTATTCTTCCAACCCCGGAGAGGGTATGGAAGGAGAAAAACTGAGGCTACCGGGTGATCTGGTAGTAGCCAAAGTCAGAAAAGAAAATCCAGATCGTTAAAAAGGTCGAGTTTTTGGACAACTTCTCGACACATTGACAGTGCCGGGGGTTGATGTAATATCAAAATTTTGGAAAACTAAACTGTTACGAAAGAGGGTGACGTTTGCTAGCAAACTACGGAAATGTTGGTTTATTTTTGGTAGTTGCTGTTCTTTTCGCTATTACTACTATTCTTCTCCCCGTTTTTCTCAGATATTTCCGCATTGTTCCTCATAAACCCAATCCTGTTAAGAATTCTCCCTATGAATGTGGCATGGAGACGGCAGGGAAAACGTGGGTTCAATTCAACTTCCGCTACTATTTTTATGCTCTTATTTTTGTTGCCCTTGACGTCATGGTGTTTTTTCTTTATCTATTTGCAGTTGGCCTCAGAGAGATAAAGATATTTGGCCTCATCGAGATTGCTGTTTTCGTTTTGGTTATTGCTGTTGGCTATATCTATGCCTGGAAGAAGAAGGTTCTAGAATGGAAATAGATAAGAGACACAGGTTGCATATATATTCCGATGAGGAGCTTGATAAAAACGAAGGCGAGATTATTGAATTACTGAAAGCAGCAAGTCAGCAACCTGTTCCGGACCAAGATGAGTGGTTGGATGAACAATTGCGCCGCAATATCTTGGTGACCTCAGTAGAGATACTACTTAATGCGGCAAGGTGTGCTTCACTGTGGCCAGTGGTTTGTTTCCCAGCCTGTTGCGCCTTTGAATTCATCACCACCGCTGCCTCGCGTTTTGATATTTCCCGTTTTGGTATGGAGATTATCCGTGCTTCACCTCGTCAAGCCGATCTCATGATTACCGCTGGAACCTTAACCTGGAAAAATGCACCCAATGTCCGCCGAGTCTATGACCAGATGGCTGAGCCGAAATGGGTGATAGCTATGGGGGCTTGCGCCATAAGCGGTGGCATTTTTAGCGGATCTTACAGTGTAGTCCCGGGGTATAATCGCATAATTCCGGTTGATGTCTATGTGCCCGGATGCCCTCCACGCCCTGAGGCTTTACTTTACGGAATAGAGCAACTTCGCCGCAAAATATCGAGTCTACAGTTTTTAGCTTGAAAAATCTAGAAGGAGCCTGATAAATCAGGCAACTACAAATGACGATAGCACTTTCGGGAAGAAAGATAGCTGGCAAGCTGCAAGAACAGTTTCCAGGTAGCATTGTGCAATCTGACGAGAGTAGCCTGCTGGTTAAGAGCGAGCACTTGCTGGCAATAGCTACTTTCCTCAAAACTACTCCTGGCTTTGATTTTGATTATCTCACCAGTGTTACTGCTGTTGACTATCGCGACTACTTTGAATTGGTTTATCACCTGATTTCAATTGAGCACAATCATAGCTTGGTTTTGAAGGTCAGGTGTCATGATCGAGAGAATCCAACAGTGCCATCGGTAGTTGGCGTGTGGAGGGGAGCAGATTTTCAGGAGCGAGAAATCTACGATCTAATGGGGATTAAGTTTGAAGGTCATCCAAATCTAAAGCGTATTGTTCTTTGGGAAGGATTTCAAGGGCATCCATTGCGGAAGGAATATAAAGGAATATATAAGTAATGCCAATTAAAACCGAGCCATTTGCTATCAATTTTGGCCCTTTTCACCCGAGCACCCATGGGGTATTTCGTATGAGGACGACCCTTGACGGAGAAGTCATCATAGATCTGGAGCCAGTTTTCGGCTATCTACATCGGGGCATTGAAAAACTGGCTGAGGGACGCACTTATACTCAAAATATTCCTTTTACTGACAGGTTAGACTATCTAGCCTCAATGAGCAATAACCTGGCTTATGTCCTGGCGGTAGAAAAGCTAGCGGGGGTTCCTGTTCCCGAACGAGCTGAGTATTTGCGTGTTATTATGGCGGAGCTACAGCGCATTGCCAGCCATCTAATAGCTGTCGGCTCTCTTCTTAATGACTGTGGTGCTTTTATGACCCCTATCTTGTACATGATTCGGGAAAGAGAAAAGATTCTAGACTTGTTTGAGATGGTCTCGGGGCAGCGCCTTACGTATAACTACATGCGTATCGGGGGAGTTAGTCAAGACATTCCCGATGAATTCCTGCCCGCATTGGAAAAGTTTGTCGAACGAATGCCTAGCTATATTGATGAATATGACCGTCTCCTGGCTGAGAATGAGATATTGCTGGCTCGCCTCAAGGGTGTAGGCATCTTGTCTAAGGGACAGGCTATCAACATCTCGGCTAGCGGTCCAGTGCTTCGTGGCAGTGGGGTTGAATGGGATATACGTAAGGTAGACCCATATTCTGTTTATGATCGCTTTGAATTTGATATTCCCACCGGTACTCTGGGTGATTCTTATGACCGCTATCGGGTAAGGATTGAAGAGATGCGGCAGAGCCTACGCATAATCGAACAGGCAATGAAGCAATTACCATCGGGAGCGGTGAAAACAGATGTGCCCTGGCTTATGCTGCCACCGAGAGGAGAGGCTTATGCACATATTGAATCCCCCAAAGGTGAGCTGGGTTTCTATATTGTGTCGGATAATTCTGCTAAACCTTATCGCTTCCATATCCGGGCACCAAGTTTGATAAATCTAACAGCGCTGCGCGATATGTCAGTTGGGTGGAAGATAGCTGATCTTATAGCTATCTTCGGCAGTATTGATATTTGTATGGGTGAGGTCGATAGATAATGTCTTTGCTTGATACCAGCCCAATAAATTGGGCAACTACCGGAACGTTGTCTCCTGATTGGCCAGGGGGTTATTGGCTTCATTGGGTAGTTTTCACAATTATTATCCTAGTTTTTGTTTTAGCTATGGTCATGGGTTTTATCTACATTGAGCGGCGGTTTGTAGCGCGTATTCAATCTCGTCTTGGTCCTAACCGTGCTGGCCTTTTTGGTCTTCTCCAGCCAGTGTTCGATGCCATTAAGGTATTGGTCAAGGAGGACATTGTTCCAGCCGGAGGGGATAAATTAGTCCATTGGTGGGCCCCCGTAGTTGCCTTCGTGCCAGCATTGATGATTTTTGTGGTGATACCGTTCCAAGATGGAGCGCTACTGGCTGACCTCAATATAGGCATTCTCTATGTGGTCGCTGTCGGCTCGGTCGGTATGGTTGGAGTATTCATGGCAGGGTGGGGCTCCAATAACAAATACTCTGTTATTGGCGCTATGCGCGCTGTCGCTCAGATAATAACTTACGAGATTCCGCTGGGATTGGCCATCATCAGCGTGGTGCTACTCTCTGGCTCGCTATCGCTGAATGAAATTGTGAACAGCCAAAATATACCTTTCATTTTACTTCAGCCATTAGGCTTCCTTATTTACTTCGTCAGTGCCTGCGCTGAGCTCAACCGTACTCCGTTTGATCTCCTTGAGGCTGATTCGGAGATTGTGGCTGGTTATCACATTGAATACTCAGGGATGAAGTTCGCCATATTTTATTTGGCAGAATACATAGAGGCCCTGGCTGTCTCAGCCATAATTACTGCACTTTTCCTTAGTGGCTGGAGGGGACCTCTGTTGCCCCCCTGGTTGTGGTTTCTGATTAAGGTAGTGGTGGTGTTCATGTTTATCGTTTGGGTCAGGGGTACCATCCCGCGCCTCAGGGTAGACCATGCGATGGCACTTAGCTGGAAGTTTCTCCTGCCTGTGGCTTTGTTGAATCTATTTATAACCAGCATCGAGGTAATTCTATGGCCTCTTGTCTTGCCATGGCCAATAATTCTCTTAAACCTAGCGATAATGGTGGTATTAATCTTGCTGTGGTCTAGATTCTTCAAGTTAGGAGGCGGTAGAGTTGAAGTTTGAACGATACGGTGTTGGCATAGCCAAAGGCATGGCCGTAACCTTCCAGAACATTCTCCGCCGGCCGGTTACCACTCAATATCCTGATGAAAGATTGACAGTCTCCCGCAGAATTCGGGGTAATGAGTTCACCTGGTTTGAAAAACAGTGCGCTGGGTGTTTTACCTGCGCCAGGAGTTGCCCTATTCATTGTATTGAGATTGTATCCTCAGGAAATGGGACTGAAAGAACGGCTCTCGCACCTTGCCGACAAACTTGCCCAGCTGGCGTTGATGCCGCTCGCTATGTCCGTTTGATAGCCGAAGGTAAGTTCGCCGACGCACTTGCGGTAGTTCGGGAGAGGTTGCCGTTCCCATCGGTCTGCGGTTATATCTGCGCGCACCCCTGCGAGTCCAAGTGCACGCGTGGACAGATTGATGAGCCTATTGCTATAAGGGTACTCAAGCGGTTTGCTTGGGAGCATGATGCGGGAATATGGAGAAAGCAATCCAAAGTTGCTCCCCCTAGTGGTAGGCGGGTAGCTATTGTTGGCTCAGGGCCAGCAGGGCTCTGTGCAGGCTATTACCTGGCGAAGCTCGGTCATGCAGTAACTGCTTTTGAAGCCCTAGCGGAGCCAGGAGGTATGACACGATATGGTATTCCCGAATATCGGTTGCCCAAAAATATCCTCAGAGCCGAGATAAAGGAGATAGAGAACGTCGGCGTTGAGATAAGAACAAATACCAGAGTGGATTCACTGGATGCCCTCTTTGCTCAGGGTTATGATGCTATCTTTCTAGCTGTTGGAGCACAGCAAGGTATCGGGATAGGAGTTGAAGGGGAGGATAACCCTAGAGTAATGGGCGGCGTCTCTTTTTTGAGAAGGGTGAGTATGGGCGAAAAAGTTGAAGTAGGTGATAGAGTTGCGGTAATCGGTGGTGGTAATACAGCTATGGATTCAGCACGAACAGCACGGCGTCTCGGAGCCAAGGAGGTAACCATAGTCTACCGTCGAACTCGAGCTGAGATGCCAGCCAGCCACGAAGAAATTGAGGAAGCATTAGTAGAGGGAATAAAGATTTATTTCTTAGCAGCACCGTCGAGAATTCTCCCCTCTCCCTTGACGGGAGAGGGCAAGGGTGAGGGTGTAAAGCTGGAGTGTATTCGAATGAAATTAGGCGCACCAGACGCCAGCGGAAGGCGGCGCCCTGAGCCTATCAAGGGCAGTGAATTCACCATGGATTTTGACACCATCATCGCCGCTATTGGCCAACGTCCAGAGATTCCAGTTTCATTTGGCATGAAAGTTGGTCGAGGGAATATTATTCAGACCGACCCCGATACTCTGGCTACGGATAAGAAAGGGATTTTTGCCGGTGGTGATGCTGTGTCAGGGCCAGCTACGGTCATTGAGGCCGTCGCTGCAGGGAGAAAGGCGGCAACGTCCATAGACAAATATCTTGGTGGTAGCGGCATTATTGATGAAGTCCTGGCACCAGTCGAGAAAATACCGCCTCGAGTTGCTGGACCTAGGGAAGGCTGGCGGCCAGAAATACCTACCATTCCTTATGACGAGCGCATCAATAGCTTCAAAGGAGTAGAACTTAGTATAGATGAAGAGCTAGCTATTGAGGAAGCTAAGCGGTGCGTCAGGTGTGATCTCGCTTATGGGATAGAGAAATTCCAGATTGACACCGGCCTCTGTATGAATTGCGGTCTATGTGTAGAGGCCTGCCCTTTTAATGCTCTCTTTTTTAGTTATTCTTACGAATGTGCTAAATATCGACGGCGGGAGTTGGTGCTGGATAAAGAAAAGCTATTGCCTTCAGATAGGAAGCAAATCAGTGGTTATGCTAGACCTGATGCTGCAGCACTCTTACCCAAGCAGACTCTCCTTGTTGAAAGGGATAAGTTAAAGAAATAATGGGCATACAGATCGCCTTCTGGATATTGGCCATAGTTGGGGTCGTCGCTGCGTTAGCCGTTGTTTTGCTTCGTGATATTTTCCGTGCCGCCCTTGCCTTAATTCTATGCTTTCTGATTGTGGCTGGAATTTATGTTACCCTCAATGCGGACTTTCTAGCAGCTATGCAGGTTCTGATTTATGTTGGTGCCATATCAGTGTTAATCATCCTGGCTATAATGCTGACCAGAGATATTCAGCGGGGCAGCCCTTCCAATAAACTGCGTATCCCTGCTTTTGTGGTGGCTATTTTATTCCTCGGAGTCGTGGTTTTCACTATGACTAATACTGCCTGGCAAGTAGCCAGCGTGTCTCCTCAGGAGCCAACAGTTCCTGTCCTGGCAACTAAGCTTTTTGGTGAAGATGGCTTTATATTACCGGTGGAGATAGTCCCGCTCCTTTTACTAGCTGCTGTCTTGGGAGCCATTGTTTTAGTAAGGGAGAAGTAGATAAATGTCTATAGGCTTGGAACACTATCTTATTCTTTCAGGCATCTTGTTTTCTATCGGGCTTTACGGAGCACTAGCTAAACGCAATGCTATAGCCATCTTAATGTCCATTGAGATTATGCTTACTGCCGCGAGCATCGCTATGATTGCTTTCTCCAGGTATGTCGTGCCGTTGCTTCTAACTGGTCAAATTTTTGTTATTTTTATTATGGTGGTGGCCGCGGCTGAGACAGCCGTTGGTTTAGCCATAATAATATCCATTTATCGTAAACGTGAAACTGTAGATGCTACCGAGATTGACTTGATGAAAATGTAGTCAAGCGCGAAGAGTATTTTATAAAGAGGTGTTAAAGAAGCTATGATGCCATTCTTGGTTTGGCTTATTTTCCTTCTACCACTTTCATCTTTCATAATAAACAGCATCATTGCGATGCTTGTCCACCCCGTTAGCGAGGGAACTCGAGGTGGCAATCTCCGTAACAAAATATCTGGCTATATCACCATCGCTACTATCGGTGGCTCTCTCATCCTGTCTATCTGGACGCTCTTGTCTGTAATGGCGCTGCCTCACCACGAGTTAGCAATACCTGACATAAACTGGTTAGTTATCGGGGACAAACTCAGCATAAGCCTGGGGTTGATTGTGAATCCTTTAACAGTAGTGATGCTCATTGTCGTCACCGTAGTCAGCCTTTTAGTGCAGATTTATTCGCAGGGTTATATGCATGGGGACCCTGGTTATCACCGTTACTATGCCTTTATGTCGTTATTTACGGCTTCAATGCTGGGTGTAGCTCTGGCTGACAACCTGCTTTTTTTATACGTATTCTGGGAGGGGGTCGGCTTATGTTCTTATCTGCTTATTGGCTTCTGGTTTCACCGTCCAGCAGCAGCCGATGCAGCTAAAAAGGCTTTTATCGTCACCCGGTTGGGTGACTTTGGCTTCTTAGCTGCCATACTCCTTCTTTTTGCTAATACGGGAACCTTTGATATCACAGAGCTTTCTCACTTAGCCATAACTGGTGGGTTAGCTGGGGCCACTCTTACTTGGGCCGCTATTGGCATCTTTTCTGGTGCGGTAGGCAAGTCGGCTCAATTCCCACTTCATGTGTGGCTGCCGGATGCTATGGAAGGTCCGACGCCGGTTAGCGCACTTATCCACGCTGCTACTATGGTAGCGGCTGGTGTCTTCCTGGTTGCCCGCACTTATCCCTTGTTTGCGCACTCAGTAGAGGCGTTAACAACAGTGGCTATCATCGGCGGAGTCACTGCCATTTTTGCTGCTACTATGGGCTTGGTAATGAACGACATCAAGCGGGTTCTGGCTTATTCTACTATCAGCCAGCTCGGCTATATGATGCTCGGTTTAGGGACAGGAGGGGTAGCCATTGGTATGTTCCACCTGTTTAACCATGCTTTCTTCAAGGCACTGTTGTTCCTCGGTGCAGGCAGCGTAAACCATGCCACGGGGACGTTTGATATGCGCCAGATGGGTGGATTGCGTAAGATAATGCCATGGACATATGTAACATTCCTTATTGCTTCGTTGAGCCTCACTGGCATCTGGCCTTTTGCCGGCTTCTGGAGCAAGGATGATATCATACTCAGTTCTATGGAAAGTCAGCCTATACTGTTTGTTTTGGCCACGATAACTGTGTTCATGACTGCTTTCTACATGTTCCGGGCGGTATTTCTTACCTTTGGTGGGGAGTATCGGGGTGGTGACCCTGGGTCTCATGGCCATCCTCATGAATCGCCACCAGTAATGGTGGTACCCATGGTCATTCTGGCAGTTCTTGCCGTTGTCTCCGGTTTTTGGAATGTTACTGGAAGTTTTGGCGTCTTTCTCGGACATGGTGAAACGCGCAGCTTTGTCGAAGGCTTCTTTGGAATCTTCACGCATCCCTTGCCTTGGATATCAATGCTCCTGGCCGTTCTGGGTATCCTCCTGGCTTACGCAATATACAGTGCTAGGTGGTTGTCGGCAGAGCATATTGGTAGTCTTTTCAAGCCACTGTATATCCTCTTTTCCCGCAAGTACTGGATGGATGAACTGTACGAAAATATTATTGTCAAGAAAGCTTTACTTGGAGGTATCTTCAATGGCCTGGAGCAAGTTGATACTCACGTAGTTGATGGAGCAGTAAACGGAGCGGCCAGTGGAACAATAGCTGGAGGAGGAGTTCTCCGACGAGCGCAGACGGGACAATTGCAGCTTTATGGGTTATTCATTGGCATAGGCGTGCTGGCTATCATAGTCTGTTTATATCTCTTTGGATAAATATTCATGAGCTTTAATTATCTTTCAACAATAGTTTTTCTGCCTGTGGTAGCAGCGATTTTAATTGCTGCGCTGCCCAAGCTCTCGGATGCGCTAATTAAGCGTATCGCAGCCGTTTTTACCTTTATCCCGCTCATTTTGGCAATTATTATCTTTCTCCGTTTTGACAGGTCTTCTTCTGCAGCCGGGGCGATTCAGTTTGAGGAAAATCTCGCCTGGATTCCGTCGCTTAATGCTTTCTACCACCTTGGGGTTGATGGTGTAAATCTGCCCTTGGTAGTGTTGACTGCTTTCCTGGGTTTCTTGGTAGTTCTTATATCATGGAAGATTGACCTCCGGGTCCGCGGGTATTTTGCTTGCCTATTGCTTATGGAAACTAGCATTCTAGGGGTATTCTGCGCCCTTGACCTGTTGTTATTCTTCCTCTTTTGGGAAATAGAGGTTATTCCTATGTATTTCCTAATTTCTATCTGGGGATCGGGCAGGAAAGAATACTCAGCAATTAAGTACGTTATTTATACTTTGTTTGGTAGCGCCCTGATGCTAGCCGGCATTCTTAGTTTGTACTTCACTACCGGCAGCCTCTCCATGTTAGACTTGGCTAAAAGCGGGCTGGGTGCATTTACCCCAGTTATTCCACTATCAACTATCTTCTTCCTTCTGTTTACTGGTTTCGCCGTTAAGTTACCTGTATTCCCTCTGCATACCTGGCTTCCTGATGCTCACACTGATGCCCCGACTGCGGGAAGTGTAATGCTAGCCGGAGCATTAATTAAGATGGGTGGCTATGGGATGATTCGCATCTGTGTAAGCATCTTTCCACAGGTTGCCAGAGATTATGCCTCTTTATTGGTTATAATCGCAGTGGTCAGCACACTCTATGGAGCAGCCTTAACTTTAAGGCAGACTGATCTAAAGAGGCTGATTGCCTACAGTAGTGTTAGCCACATGGGTTATGTGCTACTTGGTATCTTTGCTTTGGGTCAAGTAAGTTTGACTGGAGCCATACTGCAAATATTCAGCCATGGCTTTATCACGGGACTTCTGTTTGCTGTAGCTGGTTTGGTCATGCACAATACTGGTGAGCGTGATCTCAAAAAACTTGGTGGTCTGGCACGGCAGATGCCGATTATCGCTGTCGTCTTCTCTGTAGCGGGATTGGGTGCACTTGGGCTGCCGAGTACCAGCGGCTTTGCCGCAGAGTTTCTGGTCTTTGTTGGTAGTTTTTCTAGCACTATAGTTAGTGGCATCCAGGTTTATACCTTATTAGCAATTCTTGGTGTGGTTCTCGCTGCCGGCTATATTTTGTGGATGATACAGAGGGTATTCTACAATCCGGTACTGGAGCAATACAATGGCGTGAAGGATGCTGATGTGCTGGAAAAAATATATATGTTCGCCTTCATAGCGGTCATCATGCTCGTCGGTATTTATCCCGCTATCTTGACTGATATTATTAATCTTGGCGTTTTGCCTATGGTGAGTTTATTAGGTTGATAGTAGTAGTTGGCGGGGCTTATCCCTGCCTGAAAAGGAGCAGAGCTTGAATGTTGAGTTATTTGCACCGGAGCTAACCCTAACCGCCTGTGCCATAATAGTAATCCTGCTGGATTTTGTCATCAATCGCAAGGGATTACTGGCAGCGGTCAGCATAGCTGGCATAGTGATATCTGCTGGCTTCACCATAGCCTTATGGGGCAGTAGCTCACAAGCCATCTTCAACAACATGCTGGTGGTAGATAATTTTGCCCTATTCTTTAAGCTGTTGTTCTTAGGTACTGCTGCCATGCTGATCCTCGCCTCGGTAGACTATGTATCCAAATTCGCTCGCTTCCAAGGTGAATACTATGCCCTCATATTGCTGTCTACTCTGGGTATGATGCTGATGGCAGCCACCACCGAGTTAATTTCCATATACGTTGCCTTGGAGCTGACCAGCATTTCCTTGTATGTTTTGGTCGGCTTTCTCAAAGATCCCAAATCAACTGAAGCTTCCCTCAAATACCTACTGCTTGGGGCAGTTGCCTCAGCGGTGTTGCTCTACGGGATGGCACTAGTCTTTGGCTTCACCGGAAAAACCCAGTTGGGAGAGATTGCCCAAGCTATTCAAGCTATGTCTCCTCAAGCCCCTCTGGCCAGTCCAGCTCTTTTGCTAGGCATAGTGTTGCTAGTAGCTGGCTTTGGCTTCAAGATTGCCGCTGTACCTTTCCAAATGTGGGTGCCTGATGTTTATGAGGGGGCGCCGACGCCAATAACCGCTTACCTCTCCGTGGCAAGCAAAGCCGCTGGTTTCGCCATTATCCTGCGAGTCTTCAACTCTGCTTTTGGGCTTCCAAACTGGTTGAGCTTGGACTGGGGGCTGATCTTTGCTGTGCTCGCCGCCATAGGTATGACTTTGGGTAATGTGGTCGCTATTCCCCAATCCAACATCAAACGCATGTTAGGTTACTCCAGTATAGCTCAGGCGGGATACCTTATGGTAGGGTTAGCCACTGTAGGGTTTTCTCCAGCTGCTGACACTTTAGGGCAAAGTGGTCTTATCTTTTTCCTAGCCAGCTATGCACTAACCAACGTGGGAGCCTTTATTGCCATCATTGCTATCTCCAATAAAGTTAATAGCGACCTTATTGAGGACTATTCGGGGATGGGTAAACGTGCACCACTGCTAGCTTTAGCTTTGACCTTGTGTCTTGTCTCCTTAACCGGAGTCCCACCGACTGCTGGCTTTATGGCTAAATTCTATATCTTCAATGGAGCAGTGCAACATGGCTTGCTGTGGCTAGTAATTATTGCGGTGATAAACAGCGTAATATCAGCCTATTATTATTTTAGGGTAGCGAAGGTGATGTGGCTTGGCAAGCCAGCATCTGAAGAGAAAGTGCCCTCTTCCGGAGCCTTAAGGGTAGCACTTTCTCTCTCCTGTCTCGGTGTCCTACTGCTTGGCATTGTCCCTAGCTCTGTAATTAGGCTAGCCGAGCTAGCTGCCAAGATGCTTATTCCTTAAGAAAAGCAAAAAGCAAAAATGAATATTTGAATTTTGATTTCTTATTTCCTTCTTTTGACAACGTACGCTACTAGGCCTGCCAACGCTTCACTGCTGGAACCAGCCCAGAATTTTGTTTTTGGATGAGCCAACTTTAGGTTTGGATGTACAGACGAGAAGGATGCTATGGGATTATGCCAGGAAGCTGAACAGAGAGTCTGGAACCACTGTATTGCTAACCACACATTATGTTGAAGAAGCTGATTATCTTTGCGATAGGCTGGCCATTCTGGAGCAAGGGAAGAT
>PEUO01000101.1 GCA_002780715.1 Deltaproteobacteria bacterium CG03_land_8_20_14_0_80_45_14 | reverse complement strand
AAGGGTTACGCCCTTCTTTTTCTATTTTTCGATTGACCATATCTTCTAAAGTAACCGAATAAAAGATTTTAGATATCGCTTCTGAAACCTCTTTCCAAATATCACGAGTTACACATGATGGGACTTTCTGACAAACCTTTGAATCACGCAAACATTCAAGCAAATTGAGAGGGCCCTCCAAAGTTTCGATCACATTATACAAACAGATTTCAGAAGGAGGTTTGGCTAATGAATACCCCCCTTTGGACCCACGAATCGATTTAACCAAGCCAGCCGCACGAAGTGGATTAATGACTTGCTCAAGATATTTTAGAGATATATTTTCTTTCTTGGCTATCTCTTTTAATTCAATAGGCCCCTCTCCATAACGAGAGGCAAGTTCTAACATCGCCCTTGATCCATATCTTATTTTCGTTGATATTTTCATAGGTTACAAAATCATACTTTTTCTATAGGAATTAAACTTTCTTAACCTAAGACTCCATTGGTTGTCAAGGGGTGTTATAGAAATTCTGGATTGAGCAGTGAGTGTTGGAAAATAAAAAGAAGTTTCTCTAAACGACCGTTACTTTCAAAATCTTTTTGGTCTTCTCGGTGACCTTTACCCGTTCATCAATTCTATATCCAACGATCCAGGCAATCATCTCTCCTGAAATAAGCAGAGGGATCTTCAATCTCTCAAACCTTGGAACCTTATGATCGATAAAGAACTCCTTCAACTTTTGGGTCCCCTTGACTCCTAATGGGTGGAATCGATCTCCTGGTCTGAAATTTCTAATTTTCAGTGGGAATTGGAGGCTTTCGTAATCCATAAGAGATAGGTGGGGAGATTCCTTGCAATCCTTAAATTGATTCAAATTTGCTTCTTCGATCACCACTTCTTTTTTTATCTCTTCGATAAAGGTACGGCCTGGGAAAATAAGTTCAACTTCAAAAGGTGGAAATGGTTTTATCCCTCCCTTCTCCAATAAAACAATGTCATACCGTTTCTCAACCCAGACTCCACGGGGTAACTCTAAAAGGAAGCTTGGAGAAGACTGGTGCAATTTCTGATAAATTTTATGAACATCTGACCATCCCCCTTCTTCCATGTCCATTCCCCAATCATAAATCCTCTCGAATATCTTTTTGAGGACTCTCCATTGAATAGCCTGATGAAGAGATTGGTACTCTGAGAATTTGAAAGAAAGGGTATCCCTCTCTTCCCGGACGATCTTTTGATATGCCTCCTCTGCTCCCCTCTCTACATAATCATTTTCCTCCCTGAGAATGCTCGAGGTTCTCAGAATAATCTCCCTGAAATTAGGCTGATACTCCCTTTCCATCAAGGGAATCAGAGCAAGGCGTATTCTATTCCGAAGGTAGTCGTGCTTCAGATTTGATGAATCTAAGAGAAAAGAAATCTTTTTTTCTATAGCAAAGGATTCGATCTCCCCTCTCCAGACCTCAAGAAGAGGTCGAATCACCTTTCCTTCCCGGATAGGAAGGATCCCTTTTAAACCCTGTAACCCAGACCCCCTGATCAGTCTTAAGAGGACGGTTTCCACCTGATCATCTGCATTGTGGCCTAATGCAATCTTCTGGGCATAATGCTTTTTGAGGAGATCATGAAAGAAATGGAACCGAATCCTTCTGGCTGCATCCTGTGGAGAAAGTCCCCCCAGTTTTTGAAATTCCTTCACATTGAATCGCCCATATTCAAAGGGTAAGCCGAGCCGCTCTGACTCCTTCTGGACCAGTTCGGCTTCTTTTTCCGACTCCTCGGGTCGGAGACCATGATTGACATGAGCGACGATGAGAGAAAGGTCAAACGCTTCACGGTAGGTATTCAATAAATGGAGGAGGACCATTGAATCTACCCCCGCAGAGACACCCACAATCAACCGATCGCCTTTCTCTAATAAATGGTAGCGGTCAACGGTCCTTTTGACTTGGTTGAATAACATACTCCACTCTTACATCTTTTTTTCTCCTAACGGACCGACTCGAATTTCCACTTCTGTCGCACCATACCATTTTTCAACCATCTTGATCGAACAGGTTTTATCGGGTTTTGAGAAATTGAGAAAGGACTCTTTCCCTCTAAAACTGTTCACCAGTTTCCAATTATCCTTTTCCATATTATAAGTAAAAAAATCGATTAAAGAAGATACATCGAGCCGCCATTTTGAAAAATGTAAAATACCTGTCTTAAATCTTGGAGTTTCGTAGACGAAAGATTTATTCGGCTTATAATTTAATTCGCTTGGGACACGGACATCGTCAAGATAATACTTGCCCGTCCCCTCCCCTTCTGTCTTTGCCTCTCCCGTTGCTCCTGTTGCAGGCTGACCTTGTTGCCGCTCTTTAACAGTGGTCGAACAGCCTAACCATGCCGCACTTAAAATGATCACCAACACTAAAGCAATAACAGATTTCTTTTGAAAAATAATTTGTTCCATGGATTCCCTCCTTCATGATGAAATAAGAGACGATAAAAAATTTTTACCATCCTACAGCAAGAAAAGCAAGGGGAAATAAAAAAGGACCCCTCTCCTTTGGGTCCTTCGAACAAGTATTTATTTAAACCGACGGCGCAAATGTCCTAATTATCCCTCACTCCCTCATTTCCCATCAAAGTCGGCTCAAATAAATCAATATGAATGTATCCCAGTCTTGGCAGATCCCCCTGATCAAATGGAGCGGATGGCTCGGATTGATATTGACCTTTCACTCCTGAAACGAACTCAAATGGAAAAACGACCACATTGCTTTCATTTCCAGCCTTATCGATAACGGAAACCTTTAACTCAATCTGAGTCCACTCCCTCAGATACGACGCTTTTGAACTGAAGGTATTCCACTGGACATAGCCTTTAAAATGCTTTTGATATTGGGGTTTGAGATAGATCCAATCGGTTGGATAATGACCATAACCGGGTTGATCCACCACTGCTGCAATTCTCAGCATATCACCATCTGGGTCTTCTGCCTCGATATAGATCTTCCAGATATATCCATAATACCCCTTCTCCACAGCAAAAGTGTGGGTAATAATGGGCGCGTGCGTCCCCGGTTTGGGCTGTCCCCCTCCGGCGTAAGGAGACAATTGGGCCCATCCTTGAGAAGGACCCAAAAAGGTCAAAGCCAACAACAATGCTAAAATCTCAATCAATCTATTGGCTTTCATATTTTTTCCCTCCTTTTAATATAATATAAGTCCTCTATATAGAAATTTCAAGGAAGGGTTAGAGGCTTTTAATATATATAGACGGGCCTTCTACGCCTTTTATTCAAGCCTTCTGTGCGAAATCTGTCGCTTATTTCCCTGTAAAGGTATCACCGCTCTTTTTGCTTCTTCAAAGATCTCTTTAAGAGGAACTCCCTTCTCCAACGCCAATCTTTTACAATCTTCATATTCCGGGGAAAGATTGACTATCTTCCCTTCCCATCTCGCTAATTTGAAACGGATTTTCCCATATCGGGTTTGAATGTTTAAGATCTCTCGGTCGGCTTTTGCCCTCTCTTCTTCATGCCACCTCAAACCAAGAGTGGTCGTCTCTCTTAAAAGAAATCTTGTAACGGAAGGTAACTTTTCAGAGGGACAAATCACGGTGAAGAGATGGCCTGGTCGATTCTTCTTCATCAGGATGGGAGTGATAAATACTTCCAGAACCTCCATGGCCAATAGTTTTTCTATCAGATAGTCATAGAACTGAGGGTTCATGTCATCAATATTCGTTTCGATGACCATCACCTTCTCTTTTCCAGAAGTTGATTCCGAAGTTCCGATGATCAACCTTAGGAGATTGGGATGGGGAAGGTTATCCCGACCAGCCCCATACCCTATTCTTTCCACATGGGTAGGAGGCATTGGACCGAATTCAGAACCCAATGTGGAGAGGATAGCAGCCCCAGTAGGAGTAAGGAGTTCTCTTTCTATTCCTGAGGAATAGATGGGTTTCCCGTCCATCAAGGATAGCGTGGCAGGAGCAGGAATGGGAAGGATCCCATGCTCGCATTTTACAAATCCTGCTCCTACATTCACCTTTGAGACATAGATCTTTTCAATCCCCAATTGTCGAATACCCCATACCGATCCAACAATATCAACGATGGAATCCAATCCCCCTAATTCATGGAAGTGAACCTCTTCCATTGGAGTTCGATGAATCTTTCCCTCCACTGAAGCAATCCGCTTGAAAATCTCTTTGCTCTTCTCCTTTACTTCGGTCTCCACACTGCTTCTTTCAACGATCTTCAGGATTTCTTTCAAATTGCGATGGGATCTTTTCTCATTTCTCCCCTCCACAATCACTTGGGTTGCAGAAATTCCTTTTTTAAGTACTTTTTTAACTTTTAAATGAATGGTTGGGATTTGAAGTTTTTTCAACTCCTCTCTCAATCGTCGGGGACTCAACCCGGCATCGATCAGTGAGCCGAGGATCATATCTCCACTTGCTCCGGAAAAACAATCGAAATAAGCGATTCCCATTATTCGGTCCTCCCTCCGCACTCAGCCAGTTATCGTGACCATGCCCGTGTCGCGTGGCCGCTTAACCGCTTCTGATCTCCCATGATTCCATTGTTCCGCTATTTCCATTTTCCTCTTTCCCTCTCCCCATCACCCCGTCCCCCCATCTCATTAAGGAATCCAGTCAGCAAGGAAGATATGTAACCCGCCAGTGGGTTGGATCTCATTATAATGGCTTCTTTTCAAAAAATCATAAGAGGCGAAGGATTGGACAGGAGAAAAATTTCCTTTCTCTTTTGGCCTTCCATTCTTAAAAAGAATGTAACTATCCCAGCCATAGAAGAAGATGCACCTGGCTCGTGAAAGAGCGCTGGCTGATCTTCCAAAGTAAAGGGTCACCCATTTCCCGGGATGAAGAGGGTTGGGAAAGGTAAGAAGGAGGGATTCATCTCCTTCATCCACCCTGTTCCCCTTTATAAAAAACGAACCCTCTTTGTGATCAACGGGTTTTGGAAGATGAGAAATGAGTTTAGAAATGATTGGAGATTTCCAGCTTTCCCCTAAAAGCACCACAGAGGAATTTCTAAGTTTCTCTTCTGTTACATCTTTGATCGATAGAATTTCTCCGCCCTTTTGCTCCTTTGCTTTTCTGGCCAGTTCAAAATAGATTTTTCGACTTTCCTCGTCTCCCTGATCTGAAACGATAAAAATCTTTTCACGGTCTTCCAGCAAGGCATTCAATCCAGGGACAATTTCTTCTGGGTATAATCTTCGAAAGAGATGACCATCAGGGTCTAAAGTAAGTTTGAGTGGAGTTTTTGGAACTTCCATAGAAAAAGAGCTTCTTCTTTTTGAAACCTCCAAAAAAAGGCGTCTCTCTCCCGAACCATCATCAAATTCAATTGGGAGGAGAAGCTGGTAAACATCACCCTCCTGGACCACCTCCCCTGAGACGATGTAACCATTTGAAGAGACCCGAACTCCAACATTTTCCAATTTTAGTTGTGGTCCCCCAGGACGATCTAACCATTGAGAAAAGAAGTGACTCAGTCGCTTGCCATTTACCTCTTCAAAGACTTTCTTAATATCCTCCCAACTGGCCTGTTTGCCCCCGTATTGCATTGCAAATTGCCTCAAGGTGGCAAAGAAGAGGTCTTTTCCAACGATCCTTCGGAGCATATGGAAGACCATGGAACCTTTTCCATAACCAACCTGTGCGTCTAACTCGGTGTCTTTACCTTCAAACTTCCGGAGAGAATAATCTTTTAACGGAGGGACTTGAATGGCATATTTCTGCATCACATCCTGTCGATGTTTACGAGCAATCTCCTTTCCTATCTTCAACTCCTTATAGTAGTAATTGGAACAATAAGTGGTCAGAGCTTCCACCCAGTTTCCTGTTCCAGGCTTGATGCTGACATAATGTCCCCACCACGAATGGACAATCTCATGGTCCAAGGCGCCTGGTCTGAGGAATTCTTTCCCTTGCCTGATGGTTTCCGGCGCAAGAAGGGTGAAGGTAGGAAAACCATAGCCACTTGAGAAGAAGTTTTGGACAATATCAAACTTTTTGTAAGGGTATTGGCCCAAAAGGCCTGAATAGATTTTTAGATATTCTTCCGCAGCATTTAGAAATATTTCTGAAAACCGGTCATCCTCATGAAAAAAATAAGTGGAGACTTTAATGCCGTCTACCTTCCGTGTTTTAATAGAATATTTTCCGGCAACAAGAGTGAGACTTTCAGCCGGCAATCCATCAACCCATTTGCTTCTCCAGGTGCCGCCTTTGACATTTTCAGATACCAGTTCACCCTGGGTGACGATTCGAAATGGTTCGGGAATCATTGCCTCGACTTGGAATTTAGCCATTGAATCCGGTATACCAGGATACCAGTGGCTAACAGATGACAAATAGACCCCTTCTGGACTAATCAGTCCATAGGTTTGATCTCCTCTTATAAATTGAAGCTCCCTTTCCTTGACAACAGGGTCATAGATAGGACCTTCATAAAAAATGGAGAGAACCGGAGACTCCTCTATTTTTTGAAGAGAGACATCCACTCTTTTGGCATGGGCTGAAAAAGAGGTTTCAGACCAATGGAGAGGCTGTCCTGTCCTTTGGTCAACGATCCGGGTGATTTTCAATTTTGGATTGAGGAGAAATGAAAGAGTTTGGAGTCTTCCCCATTTCATATTTATCTCAATTCGATCTTCCGCCTTGAGGAAATGTTGAGATGGATCGATCTGGATAATCAAATGGTGGGATTGAATATTAAAATCAAAATTGGGCGATGAAGCAACGGCGTCTTCGAATGCCCAAAGGATGGTTACCAAGGATAATAAAAGAAGGATTGCTTTTTTAAAATCCTTTCGATTCATTGAAAAGAATCATAACACAACACGCTTAAAAAAGGCATTCCTTCATCGATCGTTTCAAGCATTTAGCTCCCCTCCCCTTGGCGGGAGGGAAGGTGTGAAAAAATCACTCAAAGCTTCAAGGTCGGGCGGGGATGTCGTAAAAGTTTTACAGCGGCACCTTATGACGTCAAGCAGAAGAAATGTGAAAATATTAGTAGTGTGGCCTGATTACGACGTTTTGTTACCCTTATTCTCTCAAATGATCCGCAATTGTAAAACTTTGCCTGCCTGCCGGTAGGCAGGAAGATACCCCTGTCCGACCTTCTCCTGAATTTTTTTCACCGCTTCAGGGGATTGAGGAGAGGGTGATAAAAGTATTGACAATTGTTGGGGATTCAGTAAAATTTAATGGGTCTGGCGGTGTAGCTCAGTCGGTCAGAGCATGCGGCTCATATCCGCAGTGTCCGGGGTTCAAATCCCTGCACCGCCACCATTCATATCAACCATTTATTCGCGCCCAACGTCCGCCGTCCTCCGTGGCCGCAGTAATATTGCTCTACGCCATGCGCTATGCTAATAAGTCAGGGCCAACTTTTTTATGGATGACACCCGGGGCTTTTCCTGACTCCACGTTTAGGACCCTTTAAATGCTTGTTACGTCTCGGGCGTGTGCAATCTCCCGCCGACCAATCGGACGAACTTGTGAAGGAGGCATTGAAATCACTGCTACCGTCTCACCATCCAGAGTCACAAACTCAACCTCGTATCCTTTTCCATCACGATGCACCAATACCACCGTGCCAAGATCGCCCTTTTTTAAACCATATTCCGGCAGATCAGTTGCCAGCACAACACTTTCTAATTCTTTAATCATCAGGTCCTCCTTTGCAATGGATAAGCAGTGACAAACCTTGGAATATCCTCTCCTGTCTCGATAAACCAGACTGAGCGAATGATAGCCTGTCTTCCGCCTGGTGCAAATAGCAAGCCTTCAATAATATATCGCGTGCCAAATAGTGAATCTTCAATCTTGGTCACGTCGTTATCAGCGGCGTGTTGCAGTAGTGCTTTAACAAGGTCCTCCCATGCATCATATGAAAAACCCAATTGTGTAAAAAATTCTGCCTTGCTGCGACCATTGCGGTGCTTGATAGAGAGCAGATATCCAGTAATTTTCGTCTGCGAAATAACTGCGTTTTTATAATTGGGGAGTTTCACCGTCAGCCCTTCTGGACCTGCTATTGCTCCTTTGTTTTCCAGTTCTTATAAAAGTTTATCAAAAGGTGAGAATCTTATCAACTGATTTGGTAGAATAACTGAAAAGGGGGGCGGCTGAAAATGGAAGCACCTCAAAAAAAATTGTGCTTCCCTGAGAGGTTCACCCCGTTAGAAATTCCAGTCGTTGCGACTCGAAACCGAGCGGGGCATTACCCCCCGCCCTCCGGGGTGGAGCCCCCTACGGGGCGGAACCCGGAATTATTCTAAATGGTAGCACTTTTATAAAGTGCTCCATAAAATCTAACCCCGCTGCAGCCGCCGGCCAAGCCTCCGGCTCAGAAGAGCCTCTGGCTCGGAGAGAGGGTCTCCCTCCGGGGCATGAGCCCTTCCGGGGCGGAGCCTGGCCCGGAGGGAGCAGTGGGGCAACATTTCTAACGGGGTAAATATCATCTCATATTGTGCGCTCGGCAGCGCCCATCACCAGCCAGTCAGAAGGGCAGAATTTCTTAACTACAAAATTTAGTCAGAAATGACTGCCTTGCTGCGAGGTTCGTAACTCAATAACCCAATGGACCCAATGACTCAATCACTTATGGAGTTATGCCCTTTGCGCTATGCTTCAGGGCAGGGCCAACTTCTTTATGGATGAGCCCAAGACTTCGCTGATAGGAATACCTTATGGCTAATGCCTTATCCCTCATTTCTCTCCTTGATTCTTCCCTTTTTTTGAAGTAGTTATGGATTGATAATGATGCTTGGCGAGTTGACCCGGAACAATAACAGGTGCATCCTTGAAATCCTCAGCGGGGATGTGCTCCCTGCCTGGGGATAAGCATTAGGGAGGTTGCCGGGAGGCTCGGAGTGCCACGGTAGACCCTTCACTGCATTATGGCGGCAGGTTTGGAGAAATAGCAGCATTATGCCAGTGAAACAAAATGAATCTCAGCCCACTGTCCGGGAAATCATGATGGAATTTGCCGGAAAAACCGGACTGTCACCAGCAAGCAGTGCGCCGCGGCGCTACTTATGGACCGACGCATTCGCGGTCTGCAACTTTCTCGGCCTTTATCAGGAGACCGGGGGCGAGGAATTCAAGGATCTGGCACTGAAGCTCGTTGATCAAGTTCACGACACACTCGGCCGCCACCGCAAAGACGACTCAAGGACCGGCTGGATCAGTGGCCTCGATGAAGAGGACGGCAGGTTGCATCCCACCAAAGGGGGATTGAGGATAGGCAAGCAATTGCAGGAACGTGGGTCCAATGATCCTTTTAACGAACGTCTGGAATGGGATCGGGATGGGCAGTACTACCATTATCTGACGAAGTGGATGCATGCCCTCAACCGTGTAAGCAGGGTCACAGGGAATTTGAAGTTCAATACATGGGCGGTGGAGCTTGCGAAAACCGCCCATGCCAGGTTTGTCTATGCTCCGTCCTACGATGGTCCGAAGCGTATGTATTGGAAAATGAGTATAGACCTCTCCCTCCCTCTCGTGCCGTCCATGGGGCAACATGACCCTCTCGACGGTTTTGTCACCTACAACGAACTTCAGGCGACTGCAGCAAAAGACCCGAAAAAATCAATGCGGAACGATCTCCGTGCAGAGATTTTCGACATAGCCAATATTTGTGAAGGAAGGAGCTGGGCTACAGATGACCCTCTTGGTATCGGCGGTCTTCTGTTTGATGCCTGCGGGGTGGCCCAATTGATTGTCAGCGGAAATCTTGAACAAGCCGGCCTGCTGGAGACTTTATTGGAGTCTTCCCTGTTCGGTTTGAATTCTTTTGTGAAAGAAAATTCTTTGAAGCTCCCTGCTGGTTACCGTCCTGCCTTTCGGGAGCTGGGGCTGTCCATTGGATTACAGGCCGTCGGAAAAATACGGGAGCTGATTGAGCAAAAATCCGGGCTTTTACGGAAAAAAGATTCACTCCATTCGGTGGTTAAGAGCCTGAGCAGGTATGCAGGGCTAAGGGAGATCATCGAGAAGTTCTGGCTTGAGGGGACAAACAGGGAAGCCGACACCTGGATAGCGCATCATGATATCAATTGGGTGATGTTGGCAACCAGCTTGGCTCCGGATGAGTTTTTAGAGCTTTAAGCGGACCGTTCTTTGTCAGACTCCCTTTGGTCATATCGGTCCCCATGTCCCGGATAAAAGGAGATGAGTTGTCGAATGGGCACGCAGATTCAAATGGTAGCCCACGAGGAGGTAGACGAGGGCTTCTTGACCCAGGTCAGAACGTGGGTGAACGAGGTTCTGGAAATAGAGGAAGTGCCTTCTTCTCCTCCTCCTTATCTGTCCGTATCGATCTGGAAAACGATGGAGAAATATCAGGACTTCTATCAGAGAGAAAAGAAAGAACTCGGTGTTGTCACAGGAGAAGAAACAGACTTTCTGGCCACCCATGATGCATGGAGGGGTTATCCAAGGATCCATATTTGTCAAGAAAGATTGATGGGAATCGATGGGACAATCGTCCAGGGTGTAATACACCATGAGACCGGACATGCACTTCATCATGGTGCTCCAGAGTTCTACACCTTCCGTTTCTCAAATAGACTTCAAGAGGCTGGACGTTTCTATGGCCTGGATCTCCCTCTTCTCCAACAATGTGTCTACCTCCTCTCAGTGGCCATCAAAGATCAAGATGTTACACTCTGGCTTGCCAAGAATGGACTGGGTTCCAGCCAATTGGCCCTTCTTGGTTACCTTCTTTCTGATACCGAAGAGGAGCGCCAGGTCTGGGAAAGGATACGGGAATCCCATGC
Source organism: Deltaproteobacteria bacterium CG03_land_8_20_14_0_80_45_14 (assembly GCA_002780715.1). Taxonomy (GTDB): domain Bacteria; phylum Desulfobacterota; class BSN033; order BSN033; family UBA1163; genus UBA1163. The sequence continues at coordinate 1,171 of PEUO01000101.1, read as the reverse complement.
CCTGAGGAAGATAGCCTTTGCGGCTTTCCTTAAGACCCTTCTCCCTATAGAGACCATGATTTCGGCTGGATTCGAAGGAGCCCAGATCTTCAAGGATCAATGGGATGAAGTCTACGGGTGGCTTTCAGACGGGGAACGGAAGGGGCTCTCTTTATTGGCCCGGTCCCTTATGAACCTTGAAGTAGAGACTTTTCAAGAGCGATTAGAGCAAGCAGCCTTTCAGTTGATCACTAAAACCTGTCTTTGAAAACTAAAAAATTGAAGATAGGGAAGGATGGTGGAAGGAAAATTCGAAATAAACTGCCGGGCCAACTTTTTTATGGATGATACCTTGAGTGAGTGTATTATTCTCCAGGTACGTGGGTGATACGGATTCCGCCAGGCTGGACAGTAATGAAGCCTCCTATCAACCTTTCCCCTTGTAGCTTCACCAGCTTGGCAACGTCTTTTGCAATTTGTTTTCGGACGGAAGTTGGAAACCGAAGCAAAATGACTCCCAGCGTTTTTTGACCATGGGAATAGACTAACCGACCAAAATCCTTATCTTCTGTTAACAGAATTCTTTTTTCACGAACCGCAAGTCTTATAACTTCAGAATCTTCTGCCCTTGGAGTAACCTCGGAAACTGCGATGACGTCATGACCACTTGCTCGAAGAGCATGAATTACAGCAAAGTCGCAGCTTTCGTCAGCAAGAAAGCGCATGGCTTACTTCCTGGCCACTCTTTTGGTTGAGCTTAGGATGATTGTCTCTTCATGGGCCAGTGTATCTGCAGCATATCGAATGGCAGCTTGGATATCCTCCCGGGTCAGTTTCGGATAGGCTTCCATTAGGTCTTCCTCGTCTGCCCCTTCGCTAAGTTTCCGAAGGATAAGTTCTACTGTTAGGCGCGTCCCACGAATCACCGGTTTTCCCATCATTACCTTTGGATTGATCTCAATTCGATCAGTAATAGTCATAATAAACCTCCACTTTCTCTCAAAATAATGACGAGAAGGACCCTCTTATAGAAGTATGATACAAAAGAGAGAGGGAATTGGCAAGCTTTAAGAAGTCGGCAGCGCACTTGCCGACCAGTCAGAGGGGTAGAAATTCTTGACTTCAAAATGAAGTCAGAAGTGACTCCCTTGATTCGAGGTTCGTAACTCAATAACCCAATGGACCCAATGAC
>PEUO01000192.1 GCA_002780715.1 Deltaproteobacteria bacterium CG03_land_8_20_14_0_80_45_14 | reverse complement strand
AGGGCTCCTTCAGAATGACATTACGAAAGTCCCCAGTTGTCATTCTGAGCGAAGCGAAGAATCTCAATAGTTTGTGAACTCACCGAGAATTGCTGATTTTATTCACTTCCTATTGCTGAAGGAAGACCTCCATGCTATATTTCATCATGATGACACCTAAATCTTGCAACGCTTACTACTACGGTGGGCTTCCGGTTAAAGGGTCGAGACGGAAGGGCCGGTTGCGGGTTGAAGCAGACAAGTTTACCTTCGAAGCTCCAGAAGGAAAGGAGGGTGAGAGAATCCATTTGGAAATTCCCCTCTCCAAAATGGAGAAGATCTTCCTCACCCGAGATAATTATTATGGCACAGATACCGTCCTCTTCAATCTCACCTTTCGCGATCAAGCGGAGCAACCCTTCACCTTAAGGTTTGCCCCCATTACCCTCATCCCCAGAAGAAGGATTGCGCTCCAGAAGGAATGGTTTGACTATTTGGCTAAAGCCATCAACTCCTTGGGAAGCGCTTCTCCCCTCCCCACTAAATAATCTTTATACTCCTCGTAGTTGGGTTGCACCCAGATGGGTGTTCCAAAGATCTCGTGCATCATAATGTTGAAAGCGACTTTGGTGATGTAGTACCGATGGTGGTGCCTCAAAATGGGATTGGGTGAAAACACCTTGAGCATTTCCCTGGGGCGCCAATAGTAACGCCTCATGATGTCCCGGTAGATGAGGTTTAACTGTTCCAAATCATCCACCTCCTTCGCCGACATGACCGCATGGAGATAGTCATAATTCCGATAATCCCAATCTTTGATTCTTCCCAGTTCCTTCATTTGGTAAAAGAGCGGAGTCCCTGGAAGGGGGGTGATGATATTAAGCCCGAAATGATCCACATACTTCCCAAAGAATTTGAAAAACTCGTTGCGGTCCTTTTCTGTTTCGTTCCAGTGTCCGATCAGGAGGGTCGCCATGACCATTAATTTATGTTTCTTTAGAAGTTGCATCGCCTTCAGGGCCTGGTCGACGGTTTGATGCTTTTTGATATCTTTGAGCACGGAATCAGAATGATATTCAAGTCCCATCATGAACTGATAGACTCCGGCCTCCCGAAAGCCATCGAGCAGATCTTCGTCCCGGATGACGAGGTCTGCCCTGGATTGCAACCAGAAATGCTGTTTTGTCTTTCGCTTGAGCATCTCCTCGATGAAACCAATCCCTTGTTGACGCTGGACATTGAAGGTATTGTCACCGACATAGAAGATATCCCGGTTATATTTCTCTTTGAGGAGATGGAGTTCGTCGGCGATCAGTTTTGGACTCCGTCTCCTCCAGGTCTTTTTATAAAAGGCCGATTCTGAGCAGAAGGTGCAATTCCAGAGACATCCTCTTGAAAAATTGACCACGAGACCTCTTTTTCCCTCGGAAGGAAGGGTGACATAAGGATGTTCCATCTTGGCAAGGTGGTAAGCAGGCATCGGGAGGGTATCGAGGTCTTCGATGAAGGGACGATCGCCGGTATAGACGAAATCCCCTTTTTCATTGAGATAGGCGAGGCCCAAGACCTTTGAGAGATCTTCTTTCTTCTCCACGGCACGGAGAAATTCCGTCAGAGTAATTTCTCCTTCTCCCACACAGATGTAGTCAATGGCAGGACAATCCCTGAGGGTTTCTTCTGCCGTAAAGGAGGGGTGTTCTCCTCCTATGATAATGATCGATTGAGGGCTGACCGTTTTAATCAGGTGAGCGGCGTTCATCCCGTCATAGATGAAGGCCGTGCAGACGACGGAGATGCCCACGACATCGGGCTTCTCCCTTCGAATCTTCTCTTCGAGGTCCCCCCAGGGATTTTCGTTCAGGGTGCAATCCATATAGTCGATGTCGAATTGTTCCCTTTCTAAATAGGCTAATAACTGGAGGCATCCCGGGGAAGGGGTCCAGGCTCGAAGAATGGTCCAGATCTTATGGGGGGGATCAACCAGTAGAAATCGAATACCACGACCTCCTTAGGAAGTGATGTGTTCTTCTCTTTTCCGGCGCCAGTTGAGGAGATAGATGAGCAAAGATTTAAAAAAGGGAATACGAAAGATTAAATGGGAGCGAGGGATTTCAAAAATCTCCCCTGAAAGAAGTTTTTCAGAAAAATTCCTGACTTTTTGGGCAGCCCGTTCCACCTCCTCTTTCTTCACCACCGCCACCTTTTCGAAGAAGGTTTCACAATATCGGCAACTCGAGCAGGAGATCTGATTACAATCCTTCATCTTGAAATGTTCAATAAAACCTTCCAGCTTCTTGTTATCGAGTTGAATCAGGTCCCTCACCTCTAAGTCAAAGACCTTCTCCAGTTCGGAGATTTTCATAATGTTCACATGTTTAGGCTGTATAAAATATTCCAGGTGGACGGGGGTGAAGGCCCCCTTTCTGGGAAGGGTGAAGAGGTCTAAAAGGTTTCCATCATAGCGGCGATTCTCATAGGCCATGACATGTTCAAGAAGGAGGGGAGTGCGTTTAAAACGTTCGGTGATTTTAAAGTGATCGTAACCCAATGCCTCATAGTGGCGAATATCCTCTGGCCTGATCCAGGGGGATTTTAGAAGCTCCACCGGGTCCATCAGTTTTCTGTAAAGGCAGAGATAACCCGGATACTGAAGATAACAATATTGATCCTCCTCTCCCTCTCTTGAGGCATGGCCATCATGATTGACGTGTTCGAAATTATAAGGACATTGCCATAGGCAGATATTGTTGACGATCAATTCCAGATTGCACTTCACTGCTTTTCGGATCGCCTCGAGGGTTTTGAACTCGCGGTTGATATGCTCGTCGATGATAATTTCCTCCACACCCATGTCTTCATATTGGAGGGCCTTTCTCACCGTATTGACCCGGGCGATGGTGGAGACTTTTACCTTAAAACGAGGAAAACGTTTTCTCACGAGATCGACCAGGTACGGGATGCCCACGGTGACTGAATCCGTACCGGCCTGGTCAATCCATTCGAGAAGGTCAACCAGTTGTCCATAGCCTTTTTTTGAATACTGGAGGTTTCCAAGGCAGGGGGCATTGAGGAGGTAACTGAACTCCAATCCCCTCTCATGACAGGCTTGAATATATTTTTCGATAACATTTCGATTCACCTGGGGTAGAACAAAACCGGGCCTCGCCCCGCCGACAATATCAAAAGGGAGTTTCCCAAAGAGAGCATCCACGGATGTTCCTTTGACGGCATCCAGGAATGCGATATCCCAATTGGCGCCCACCCGTAGTTTCATAATGAATTAAAAGTAACATGTGAGACTATGTGTTTTCAAGGGAGGGAACTCCTTCTTTCACGGATGGGAAGCCGTCGTCATTGAACTTCTAAAGCTCGCTCTCATATTTGATGGCAGCTGGTCAATGATTTTGGGATTCCATTCGGCGAGGTAGCCCGGCAATTGGGTGTAACCACTTCCGGTATTTCAAAGATCTTATAAAGTATTGGTTCCAAGAGGCATAAGAAAAAATTCATATTAATCAACCCCGTCCCTCGGACCCCTTTCCGGGTTCAGGTCGCTCAGTGTTACGTGGCATTGTTCTTCTCCGTACAACTTGTTGTGCGGCTCGGGAGGATGATGATTTCGGGTCGAAGGAGTCGATAACTCCGTTTTCACTCGACTGTGCCCCTATGGCACTTGACCTCTCTCACTTTGCCCTCATATACCATCATGAACGTTTCGCAGGCGGAGAAGACCTGTCGTTCGGCATTCTGCGCAACACGAGCGTTCATCTCGGCCACCATTGTTTCATCGAGAATAACGATGGCCGGTAACGGGTCTTCGAAAACGCCAAAAAGTGCCCGTCTGCGATTTAGTGGAAAAAAGACTTCCGTATGCCGCAGACCGTAACCAATAGGGCGGCCTTTCAGGTTCGGGTTCTTCCATACTAAGGTAACCGGGCGGTCTGAGCAGACAAACTCGGGCAGTTTCTCGGGGACAATAATGAGGGACCATAATCTCTTGCCCAGTATCGGTAAGAGGCTGTTGAATACATGGAACTCGGTACGTATATTACCCTCCGCACCAAACTCAATCCGGTATTCACCCTCTTGGACAAACCGCTTCACATCCTCGAATGATACGTTGGACGGCATGTATTTACCTGCATCTTTTGCCTTTTTGGCGTTCTGCTCCCATACTTTCTTGTCCGAAACGAGTAACTCAGCGATATGCCGCACCACCTGCTCTCGTGATCGGTTAGCCGATTTCCGGAAATGAGGATTTCGAACCGCGATCAGACACAAAAGGTTGATTAAATAGCTGAAGTCTTCTTCGCTCGGAAAAACTCCTGTTGCCTCAACTCTTCGAATCGACTTTGCCGCACCTTCTTCAAACGGCGCGAGAGCTTGTTCAAGGACATCGGGGTCCTTCCCATCTATTTCAACTCTATTGAAATCACGCTCCGCAGCTACATTCTTGGGCGACGTGATAAAGGAATTACCAGTTTCCACTTCCAACACGAAAAAACGCCCGTCTTTGGTACCCGAATCCGTGAATCCAGCGAGGTAGCCCTGCGGAAGATAATGGTGTTTTCTGGCAATTTTCTTCGTTCGCATGGCCGATGGATTTTCAATCATCAATTAGGGGCCGATGGCTCTTTCCCCAATTTTCCATTGTTATTTTAGTTTAATCCGACCCACCATTTGTCTGTTCATCTGGGCCAGCATGATGATATCTTCATCAAGACCCTGTCGGTATAATTCAAGCCTTTCGTTTTCCTTCAAATCGTTGACATTCACTGAATTTATTCTAAAAGGGAAAAGTGAAGGGGCTTGGGCAACTGATTTAAGAGACCCAGAGGTTGAACTACTTGAAATCAAAACCGACTCGATAAGCCATGCCACGAGCCTTATATGTGTTACAGTGGCTGGGGAAGTTCCCTCATAATTTCCTCTCTTCGCACTTCGCTCAAGCACTCCCCAATCGACAAAAGAGGAAAGGATGCGTCTCGCAGCCCGGGCAACTGTTTCCCTTTCACCAAGCTGTTCCCGGATACGCCTTTGAATTTGAGCCAAGGTAAAGGACTCCTGCAAGCGTATAAGCCTCCCGACTTGTTCTGCAACATTTGCAAAAAAGGGGTAAACAGCCATCGTCATCCCCCAGTGGACTGCCAGGTGGTCTTCGCGAGGCAGTTTCTTAAGAAATTCTAGCCCTTCTTTGTGAAATGCCGCCAAAGACTCGGGAACGGATACCCATATTTTCAAAAGAATTGTGATCGCTTTTTCGCGAGCTCCTCTTTCAGCACTGCCACCTATAGAGAGCTTATCTTGTAGAAAATCTTGGAGCTCCGTTTCGATTTCCTCTCTTGTGTTTCCAGCAAGGAAAAGCCTGGCCGTTTTTTCAAGCCATTCCAACCTAATTCTTTGACTAAAGCCAATCTGGGTTATTCCTGTCATGAGGATTTCTTTTCAACTCGAATTAGCGGGACAATTAGCTCTTCGATTGAGATTCCGCCATGCGCAACGATCCTGTTCCCTTCTGCGATAAAAGCCAAGCGATCTGGAGCAAGCAATGGCAGGAAGTCGTCTGGCAATCCGAGTGTAGGCCATTCTATTGCATTCTGGAAGCGTTCCTTGATCTTCGATCTCAAAAGGCTGTCCGGGTATATGCGGGCCCGCTCACCACGGAGGTCTGCAATTACCCCTTCGGAAGGACGTCCATAGCCTATGGCTTCAATATTTCCATGGTCCGAGGTCAGCGAGATTTGAAAGTCATGGTCCAAAAGGAGATCAAGAAGCTTCGCCAGGTGGCCTTCCATAACCCATTGCCGGATTTGATTATGCATTCCTGATGTCCCCAGTTCCATTCCATGCATGATCTTATCCACCTTATCAACAATAAGCCCAATGGCCCGGATCCTGGGATATGAAAGGATTTCTTCAACTTCCTCGAAACCCCCATCCCCGATTCCCTTCACATAAGCCACCTCGTTTTGATTTAGCCCCTGGTCTGACCAAAACTGGGTCCAGAGCATGGGTTCTTTGTTGGTGCCATAGATGCTTGAAGGGAAAAAGAGAGGGGCCTTTCCAGCGAATACGGACTGGCGAGATACTGAGGTGATTGTCGGTATCCAGGCAAAAACACCATCATCATGAAAACGAAGATCTGGACACTGTGAACCTAATGCTTCGCGCATCACAACCCACTGGTCGAGCGCCAAACCATCGACCAGAAGGAGAGCAACCTTATTTTGCTCTGATTGGCTCAATTCTCTTGCAAGAAAACGTGGAATATGGTGGAGCATTACTGGCGGCACTGCCGGTTGGTTGTGGAGACCAGCAAACCTATTTTGAACCCATGTCAGAAACGCTGAATCTAAGCGCTCACGAAGTTCCTTAACTCTTTCTAAAACCTGTAATGTTTGTTCGTCAGACCTATCAGCCAACAAAGCAGTGAGTTCCGCCCAACGATAAGCAAATAGCACCCAATCCTGGTACCTGGCTTCCGGTTCCGGTAGCGTACCCTCAACCGATTTTATGAGGCCATCCAACCTCCGCAGACGATCCGCTTTCTCATCAATACGAATTCCAACCGCAACCCATTTCCCAGTGAAGAGTCCAGATTTTTCATGTCGCACGGGACGTAACAGCCCTTCGAGGAACAGACTGTCGATGTAAACACGGACATCGTCATGATCAAAAGGCAAATAGGCAGGCCCTTCGAACGCTAAGCCGTAAGATTGCTTCTCCTCTTGGACCTTGCTTATGTCCATGCCAGTAATGCCGTCTAGAAATATTGGCCATCGCTCTTGCAAAAAACCAAGGAACGCTTGCTTGTCAGGGATAATCTGTTCAAGCGGCCAATCATCGAACAGACCTCCTTGGCGGAGAACGTACATAAATCGCTCGTCTAGAATGCGGGGGATCCCTTGTCCCCTGTAATGGCGGCGCAGCAGCACTCTCAGAAGGTCCGATGGTTGCTTGATGAGCTCTGGGGCGATCTCGAATACGTGGCGAAGGACGAAATCTTTTGTTGCATTGTTACCGAGTTGGCCAGGATTTTGTTTATTCTGTGCTTGATAAAGAGAATCCAGGTCACTGCGATTTAGTGAGGCAACCACTGGGTAGCTCAAATTGGGGAAAAGGTCACCCAAATTGAACGAGAGTTTTCGTCCTGTCTCCAGAAGATCATATGGCAGCGAGTTTAGACTATTTGACGCAGACCTAAGTACGACAACGAGATCAGTGTGTTTTCCTTCATCCCATCGGGAGCGGAACCTGGATTCATAAGCATACCTGAAAGAAACATGATCCTCAAACGGAATTAGCTCAAATCCTCTTTCTCGAATCGCTTGCAGAACACCCTCTTCAAGTAAAAGGCCATCAGGATCAGCCACGAGCGTCAATCGCGCAACCTGTGGAGTGAACTCCCGAAGAATTTGGCCGCGCCAATCACCCATTGGACATACCTCTCTGTACCCGAACCATAATTAGGGGCAGCATTTCTGGGCTCACCTTAGCCTTTCTTTCGAGGTGTTCATGCCATGACTTCTCCTCTTGAGCAAGCTGGCCAAGCCTATAATTTCGTACTGCCGGAAAACCAATTCGCTCAATGGCACGTCGGCGTGCCGTGAACGCATGCTCCCCCTTTTCCTGCTCAGCAATTAGGTGTTGGCGGTGTTTTTCAACAAGCTCTTCATAAACAGGTTTTCCATGTATTTCTGCAGCTTCCATGACTCGCTCAAAAATGAGTCGAGTCTCTTCATTTTCAATGTAAGCATCTATCTTAACAGAGTCTGATAGGAGCCCATCCCAGATACGCCTTGCAGTCGGCAGCAAGACTCTTCCGTCGTCATGCAGAAACAGCGGCATAATGCGTTTCTGATCCCAATCGGCAGAGTAGATCGATATTCTCCACAAGGACCAGATCCCACGCACATCCGAAGGAAGATCTGAAAGACCAAGGATCGGTATCGGTTGGTCGGGAACAACACGGGTGATCTGCATGGCCAACCCCCTAATCCGAGGGTCTTCCAGGGTGAGGTGCTGCGCAGTAGGCATCTGTTCAGCATCCCTACTACTAAATACAGCATCATAAATCTTTGTGCCATCCCGCCAATTGAGTTCCCACGCAGCACCATGCCGATCGGCATGACCACCGTGGGCTCTGAGATAGTTGACGGTCATGCACTCAACCCAATACGGGAGTGGGTGTGCCATTAACCTCTGGGCTTCATTGGGGTCCAGGGTCTCTGTTTCTCCGAGCACCGATCCACTCTCGCGTACTCCCTTCGCCATGGATTTAATACGTGTCGCTACATTCTCCACAGATGTCTCTATAGTCTCTGGATGGAGAATACCTTCCACATAGAGATCGTCGAACATTTGGCCCGTCTGGGCCGAATCGAGTACGTCACCAGTTTTGTCGATACCAAATTCTTCGAGGATGACGGCCAATTTCTCCTCAAGGACCTCACGTACTCGACGCTCCACTGAATCTTCAAAAACAAAGTTTACAGCGCGCACAACGTGCTTTTGACCTATACGATCCACCCGCCCAATACGTTGCTCCAACCGCATTGGGTTCCAGGGTATATCGTAGTTTATAACCGCATGGCAGAATTGAAGGTTTAGACCCTCTCCTCCTGCATCTGTAGAGATCAGCATGCGCGCATCTTTCGCAAAGGTGTCTTGGGCACGTTTCCGTTCATGCATATCCATGGAACCGTTCAGACACACCACTGAGAAACCACGGTCTGTAAGAAAATGATAAAGCATCTCCTGAGTAGGAATGAACTCTGTAAAAATCAAGACCTTCAGATCCGGATCTCCTTCTTCCTGCTGGAGTCGGTATACCCAGTTAAGAAGGACCTCTGCCTTAGCATCGGGCCCGATCTGATCGCATCTTTTCGCAGCCTCAAGAAGCGCCTTGACTTCTTCTCGTTCATTTTTGATTGCCTTCAAACGGGTTTTGAGTAGGGTTTCAATTTGCTCCTGTCCATCCAGGTCAGCCCATTCTTCTTCTGAATACATCGGAAAGAGCGTCAGTTGTTCTTCCGGCGTCTCCAGCGCCTCAAGCCGACGCTCCAAACTCATCCGGATAGCTCGGGTGCTTGACACTACCAATCGTTGCATAAGAATCATCAGGAAACCAATATAACTCCGCTTTTCGAGCATCGCCTGGTTGTAACCCTCTCGGACATACTCCGTGACCGCGTGATAAAGAAGGCTCTGTTCCCTATGCCTGCCTGCCGGAGCGCCGGCGCAGGCAGGACGGTCTTCCCACGAAACGGGTACCAGTTGCGTACGCCGAGGTTTGAATAATGGTTTCCCCTCCGCATCGATGGCCCGGCGTTTCTCCGTTCGGATGACGTGGCGGCTTACTCGATCTTTCGTAACGCTTTCAATATCAGGAAATTCTTCGGGATCGATCAAGGAAACCAACCGGTGGAAAGCATCTGTTTTCCCTTGGTGTGGGGTTGCAGAGAGCAAAAGCAGATATGGCGCTGCTTCAGATAGCCCTTGACCTAGCCTGTACCTTGCAACCTGGTCTGTGCTACCGGCAAGCCGGTGGGCCTCATCTACAATTACCAGATCCCAACCAGCAGAAATCAAATCTTCGAAACGCTCCCGTTTATATTCCGCAACATCTACGGGTGTCCAGCCCCGCCGTTTGTCCAGGGGTTTGAAAGAGTCCATAGGAACAATAACCTGCGAAAATACTCGCCATGGGTTAGACGGTAGTCCCGGAAAATCTGATGGGGATTGGTTCAATTCTTTGACTGCTCCAAATTTTGAACCATGAACCTGTGAACCTTTAGGTGTAATTCGTCTAAGGGTTTCGAGGTCGTCGGGCAGTACGAGTTGGAATTCCTCATTGAAATGGAGCTGCATCTCAGCCACCCACTGGGTGACAAGGCCCTTTGGAGCAATTACGAGTGTTCTATTTACTAGGCCTCGAAGCTTTAGCTCACGCATGATGAGCCCAGCCTCAATGGTCTTGCCGAGTCCCACTTCATCCGCTAATAGATAGCGAACTCGTTTGTCCAATATTGCCCTGGAGAGCGCTTTGATTTGGTGGGGCAAGGGAATAACGGACGCTTCGATGGGTGCAAGTAATACATCGTGAGTTAAAGCATCAGCGACTCGTCCTGCCGCTGCGACATAGGTAACGCCAGCTCTTGACCAAACTCCAGCTTCGTTTAGTGGTTTGAGGCGTTCTGCTTCGGCACGCACTACTGTATCTTGGCTGGGGAGCCACACACGGCAGGTTGTTTGACCCCATAGCCTCTGGGTCTCGATGACCCGGCATGGTGCATTGTGTTCATCACTCCATACCCACTCATTTGCTTTTAACGTGACCATCAGTGCCGATGACATCAAGTAGGTTCTTTAGGCAATCAGTGTCTCAAGGTCGAAAAAAGTCGCGTGTTTCAGGCCACGATAGCGCTCCGGATGGCACGTCAGTATCAAGATCTGCAGCCGCTGTGCAGCCTCCTCCAGGACATTCATCACTCTCGCCAAACGGCCTGTATCTGTGGCTGTCAATACATCATCCAGCACCACAAGCTGGCGCTCTTCCTTCCCTAATACTTCAGCTAAGGCAAGCCGCGTCGCCAGGTAAAGCTGCTCCTGCTCACCCCCGGAGAGGTTGTCTAATGTCACAGCTTCTTCGATAGACTCTGGCACCACCGTTGAGGGTTCAAAGGTCTCACCCACTTGGATTCGCCCCAACCGACGGCCTGCTATACGTTGCAATGTTTTCGTTGCCGTGGTTTCGACAGGCATTGAAACCGCAGCAATTGCCTCACTGCGGCATGCAGTTACAGTGTCGTACAACAAACGTATCGCTTCGACCCTCAATTCCTCACGTCTTACTTCCTGCTGAAGTTGTGCTACCCTTTCTTCCGTCATAACGAGTGCGGAGTAGGGCCCTTGGGCAGAAAGGCCCTCCAACCTTGCTTCTTCCCTGACTTCCTGTTCCCTTGCTTGGTTAGATTCTTGGTTGGCTGCCTCAAGTTGAGCTTCGAGCCGCTCTACTACAGCCACGGGTTCATCTCCGTATTGGTTCAGTTGGCCCTGGATTTCAGCGAGACGTGTCTGTGCTGATTGCCAGGCCATTGTGGTTCGCAGGAGCTCGGACTCACGCTCTTCTAAAGATTTACCGTCACTGGTCAGTTCGCTCAGCTTCTCCCTCAGAGTCGTCACCCGGCGTTTGGAGTCCTCAAGTCGTTGGGATAGTGTCTCCTTCTGCCCGGAAACGGCTGTCAGCGCGCTTCGAGCTTTATCCCAGGCAGCCTCCGCATTCTCGACGCGCGTGATGAAGGCCAGCCTTGCATCTTCTGCCTCCGCATCGAGTGCATCCGTATCTGGGGCTGTTTTTCCCCAATCCGGATAAGTGACAAGGAAGCTTTTGGACGTTGTCTCGAAGGTATTCCGCTCTTGTACAAACTCGTCCAATGTGCGTCCAGCCAGAAGCGTCTGAAGTTTGGTATCTGCTTCTGCCACGCTTGCATCGAGCTCCTTCCCCTTCTCCGCCACCGACTCCAGACTATCCAGATCGGACGTGCCGAACGGGTCAGTCAGTTCCTTCAACTTCTTATCGGCTTTCGCCCTCGCTTCCCTATGCTCCTCGACAGAACCTACAGGTCCCCAAGCACGTAACCTGGCAAGGCGAGGGATTTCAGCCACCACTTCCGGAGAGCCATGTACTTGAGTCGGGGTCCCTGCCTTTAACGGCATGAACCCGGTCGTCTCACCAGACACAACCTCGACAGAACCATCCTTGTGGGGTACGATTTCCAATGTGATGAGCGACGCGTCAATACGAAGTTGAGCGTCATCACGATCCTTGATGACTTTCCGAATCACCTTGAGGCTCCGTGCATCGGGTGCCACATGGACATTCCTTTTCTTTCGGCACTCAGCCAGCGCTTTCTCGGCCTTTTCAATTTTTGAGATAATTTCACTAATACGTCGGAGTTCCCTCCCGCACTCATTAAACCGCCTGGCTGCATCTGCTATTTGGACCGCTTTATCGACGGCTTCCCGG
>PEUO01000091.1:759-12697 GCA_002780715.1 Deltaproteobacteria bacterium CG03_land_8_20_14_0_80_45_14 | reverse complement strand
TATTCCCACCTATAATCGGCTCCCCATGCTGAAAGAGGCGGTGGATTCAGTCCTTGCTCAAGATTTTGAAGATATGGAACTGATCGTTGTGGATGATGGTTCCACCGATGGAACTGCAGAGGAAATGAAGCGATATGGGGGAAGGGTGAAGCTCTTCCAACATTCTGAGAACAAAGGGGTGAGCGCTGCCAGAAACAGAGGGATTCTTCATGCCCGAGGCAAATATATCGCCTTTCTGGATTCGGATGATCTTTGGGTGAAAGGGAAGCTGAAGATTCAGGTGGCTTTCCTGGATGACAACCCCCATTATCCCCTTTGCTACACGAATGAGATCTGGATTCGCAAAGGGAAGAGAGTCAACCCAATGCTCAAGCATGCGAAATATTCGGGGTGGATCTTTGAAAAGTGTCTTCCTCTCTGTATCATCAGCCCCTCCTCAGTAATGATGAGGAGGGCACTTTTTTCAAGAATCGGTCTCTTTGATGAAGCCCTCCCGGTGTGTGAGGATTATGACTTCTGGCTCAGGGTCTCTGCCCGCTTTCCTATCTTTTTCATCAATCGAAAACTGATTAGCAAGCGGGGAGGGCATCCTGACCAACTTTCGCAGAAATCATGGGGAAATGACCGCTACCGGGTGATGGCTCTAGAAAAACTTCTTTCGGAACCTTATGTCGGATCCGAAGAAAGGGAGATGATTCTTAAGGAGATGAAGAAGAAATGTTCCATCCTTTACAAAGGTTTTTTGAAAAGAGGGAATGAAATTAAGGGAAGACAATATCAGGAGATGATGAGGCGATATGGGATTGAGATTTGAGATCAAGGTTATCAGGGCATCAGAGAACCAGGGTCCAGGATATCAGGGGATCAGGAAACCAGGCAAGAAACCCAAAAAGATTTTTGATCTGATATCCCGATATCCTGATGGCCACCACCTGATGACCTGATATTCTGATATCCTGAGGGAGGACATGAGTGGAATGGCTGAAATGAAACCGATTCAAAAGATGCCACTTAATCAGATTGATCTAATGGATGATACCTTTTCCGTAAACTATTTACCCAATCTCCAGAGCCTTCGGTCTTCGATTAAAGAAATAGGATTGATTCAGCCTGTGCTTTTGAGGAAGAAGTCGGGCGGTTATCAAATTGTCTGTGGATTCAGAAGAGTTTCTGCGATGAAGGAATTGGGGAAATCGGAGATTGAGGTAAGAGTGTTTGAGGAGAAAGAGATGGATGCATTCCAATTATTTTCTCTTTCCCTCCATGAGAATTTGACGACCCGGGGATTCAACGCTGTTGAAAAGGCCATTGCGTTGGAGAAATTGATTCATCGTTTTCAAATCCATCCTGACAAGGTCATCAAAACTTTCCTTCCCTTATTTTCACTGGAACCTAATGAGAAGATTTTGAACACCTACCTCTCCCTCGCTCAGATGGAGGATGAAATCAAAACGTATGTATTGAAAGAGGAGGTTTCCCGTTCCAACATACGAAGACTCACAGGTTTGACTCCTGAAGATCGAATGGCCATTCTTTCACTGATCTCTCCACTAAAATTGGGTGAGAATCGTTTGAGAGAGGCGCTCACTCTTTTAGAAGAGATCTCGAGAAGAAATCAATGTACAGTTAGAGAAATTGTGCAACGGCCTGAAATTCAGACCATCCTCTCTCAAAAGGAACTTACCCCGTCTCAGAAGACAGAGCGTGTAAAAAAGGTTCTTATGGATCTCCGTTATCCAAAGATGCGCCAATTGGAAGAGAATTTTGAGAAAAAAAGGAAAGACTTAAATTTACCTTCCAATATTTCGCTTCGTCATCAGCCTTTTTTTGAAGGAAAGGGTTTGAAGGTCGAATTTCAATTTGAGACAATGGAGGAATACCGGTCCATCCTATTGTCCCTATCTCAACTTGTGGCCAAGGAAGAGTTTCGGGAAATGATTGTATTAAGCAAAGGGCAGAGAACCTAGCGCATAGCCTGTAACTCAGCCCTTTAGGGCTGAGAAATCAGGGCTAAAGCCCTGAGATACAGAACCCTATGCACTTTGCACTATGCCCTATGCGTTTTTGAAGAGATATGTTTCCTTTTCAAATCGAAAAAATTTATCTTGATGAAAAGGCTGAAAAGGATTCGGTTTCAAAAACCATTCTTAAAGCCTTATCCGATATTCCCGTCGAAACAGTTCAGGACAAGAGAGGTCTGATCAAACAGTTTTTTTCTATGCCCGATTCCATCGGGGTCGGGAAAAGACATCTTCTCATCACCCATTTTTATGGAAGGCGTTTGAAGCCCTGCCCAGGAACTTCCAATCATATCTGCTGCGGATACTATGTGATTAATGCCATTACCAATTGCCCCATGGATTGTTCCTACTGCGTTCTTCAAGGATATCTCAACAATCCATTTCTCACCCTCTATACCAATTGGGATGACCTTCTTCAAGAGATAGATGTTTTCCTCTCGAGTGATCGTCAATCCTTCCTTCGGTTGGGGACAGGGGAACTCTCCGACAGCTTAGCCCTGGAATCCATCTTTCCATTCTCGCCGTTTCTTATTCAATTTTTTGCTGAGAGACATAATGGGATTCTTGAACTGAAAACGAAGTCAGCCAATGTCAATCACCTTCTTCATTTAAACCATCGAGGGAAAACAGTCGTCTCCTGGTCGCTCAATCCTCCCAAAATGATTGAAGAGGAAGAAACAAGGACTGCTCCATTGAAGGAGAGAATTGATGCAGCAAGGGGATGTCAGGAAAAGGGTTATCCATTGGGATTTCATTTTGATCCGATCATTTACCATGAAGGGTGGGAGAGGGGATATCAGGAGACCATCCTTCAACTTTTTAAGCAGATAGATCCCAAAAGAGTGGTCTGGATCAGTCTCGGAGGATTTCGTTACCCGCCTAAACTCAAGGCTATTGCAGAGGAACGTTTTCCTAAAACCAGAGTGTTTCTTGGAGAATTATTTCCAGGAAGAGATGCCAAATTCCGCTATTTGAAGGAGATTAGGGTGGAGATGTATCAAAAGATGGCGGGATGGCTGAAGGAGATAAACCCGGATCTTTTCATTTACCTATGTATGGAAAGCAAAGAGGTTTGGGAGAAGGTTTTTGGCTGGGCACCGGAGAACAGCCGTCATTTGAATCAAATGTTTGAGAAAAGGGTGAGGAAGTTTGTGAAATGAGTCGATTTAAAAGGTAAGTCAAGGCACATGACGGGTTGAGTTTCTGAAATCTCATGAGAAGAAATAGGAAAGTTATTCGATTAAGGGAATATGATTATTCGCAGGCCGGAGGGTATTTTATAACCATCTGTACCTATAACCGTGAGTATTTATTTGGTCAGGTTGCCAATCACCAGATGATGTTGAACAAGACAGGGGAAACAGTTAAACAATGGTGGCTGAAATTGGAAGATAAATTTATCAACGTTAAGTTGGATAATTATGTGGTGATGCCTAACCATATTCATGGGATCATTGTGGTTATAGAGAAAGATAAGGTAGGGGCAATTCATGAATTGCCCCTACAGAGTGGTATGATAATGCGCCGACAGATGCTGATCCCGAAGACAGTCGGATATTTCAAAATGAATTCAGCAAAATATATCAATCGATTGCGGGGTGCTATGGGATATCCTCTCTGGCAACGCAATTATTATGAGCACGTCATACGAAACGAAAATGAATTGTATAGAATAACAGATTATATCAAAAACAATCCTTTGAAATGGGACTTAGATAGGGAAAATCCATTGTCCAAGAATTTTAATTTAGACCACGACCGTTATTGGAAAGAAATTTATGAATCAGTGTAGGGGCAATTCATGCCTGCGTGCTGAAACGCCGCACTCCGGCGTGCAAGCATGAATTGCCCCTACAGGAGGAGGTGAAACCATGAGATTAAAAGGAAAAGTCGTTCTAATTACTGGTTCAACACGGGGGATTGGAAAAGAGTTCGCCATGGGGTTTGCCAAAGAAGGAGCAGACGTTATTATCAATGGTAGAAACTTAGAGAAAGCCAAAGCAGTAGCAAAAGAAATAGAGAGCCTTGGTGTTAAAACGATGACTATTGGTGCAGATGTCTCTATATCTAAGGATGTGACAAGAATGGTGGAAGAAGCTGCCCACTCTTTTGGGAGAATCGATATCTTAGTAAATAATGCTGGGGTTAATCCTTTCATTCTGGAAGCTGAGAAGATTAAAGAGGAAGGTTGGGATCAGGTGCTTGATGTGAATTTAAAAGGGGTGTTCCTATGCTGCCAGGCAGTGGGGAAGAAGATGATCCAGCAAGGAGGAGGGAGGATCATTAATATTTCGTCTGCCGCTGGCATTCTTGGCGAGCAGGGTTTCTTACCCTATTGTGTCAGTAAGGCTGGGGTAATGATTTTATCTCGAATCCTTGCCTATGAATGGAGCCGATATAATATCCTCGTCAATGCTATTGCTCCAGGATTTGTTGCAGGGGGGATGAACGCGCCCATCCTCAATAAAGAGATTCTGGTCTCCGGTTTAACACAGCAAGTTCCTCTCAAAAGACTTGGAAAACCTGAGGAGATTGTGAAGATTGCATTATTTTTGGCTTCCGAAGAATCCAGTTATATTAATGGGACAACCATTGTTGCGGACGGAGGGATGACGGGTTATCATCCCGTCGGGTTTCTCGAATTGATTGCTGAAATGATGAAGAAGAAATCTCAGAACCCTTGAATTAAATATTTACTTGACTATATAGCCTTTTTTGAGGATAATCTGCACATAAATTTTTTAAAGAGTGATGGAAATACAAGAGAGGGAGGAGGTGGTAAAAAGAAAGGAAGATAAAAGAAATTCTTTGCATAAACTGATTGTGGAGGTGAAACAAAATGAAAAGAAAAGTAGCGATAAGAGGGTTTGAAGTAGTAGCTGTTCTTTTGACTTTCTTGTTTATTTTTTATCCTGCCAATGCGAAAGCCCAGCGCCCGATTAAAGTAGGGGTTATTGACACCTACGCAGGACCACCGGCAACTTTTGCCAATGACGCCCTCAATGGCTTTAAACTTGCCTTAAATGAGATTAACAAGAAGGGTGTTCTGGGAACGAAGATTGAATTTACCACCCGTGATGACAAGTGGAAGGTAGATGTTGGTTTGAGCATGGCCAAGGAACTGGTGATGAGAGAGAATGTGGATCTCATTGTTGGCACCATTAATAGCTCTGTTACTATGGCAATATCGGATTATATGAAAGGGGAGAAAGTACCGTTCATCGTTTGGATTTCAAAGAGCGAGAGGATTACTGGGGAGAAGGGGCATCGCTACGTCTTCTCGACCGGTGAAAACACTGCAATGGCTGGAAAAGCAGGTGGAGTTGCTCTGGCTAAGAAGCCGTATGTCAAATATTGGATTGCCGGGGATGATTATGAATATGGTCATGCCATCGCCAATGCTATCTGGCGTAATCTGAAGGCAAAAAAACCGAGCGTAGAGAAGATTGGTGAAACGTGGTGGAAAACGGGTGAACCTGACCTCGTACCCTACTTAACCTCCGTGATGGCATCTAAACCGGATGCGTTGATCGTTTGCGGCGGAGGAGCCACGATGACCAATTCTTTAAAAGCATGCAAGACAACTGGGATTCATCAAAAGATACCAGTTTTTATGCATACCGCCACAGACCATGCTGTTCTCAAACCACTCGGTCTCGAAGCCGCCCCTGAAGGTGTGATGGGTACGATGGATTACCATTTCTATTTCCCTGAAACCACGGCCAATAAAGCATTTGTCAAAGCCTTTCAGGATGCTTATGGTGCTCCTCCTGGGTTTCCGGCTTTCCACGGTTACATCACTGCCCATTTCATTGCTGAAGCCTTTAGAAAGGCAGGCGCCGTCGATAAAGAGAAATTTATCAATGCCCTCGAGGGGCTGGTGATCGATAGCCCTGCGGGCAAATTAGAGATGCGAAAGTGTGACCATCAAGCTGTTTTGCCCATGTATCTGGGTGTCACCAAGAAAGTGCCCCAATATAACCACCTTATTTCGGGTAATATTGTGACCATAACCGGAAAGGATGTTATGCCCAGTTGCGAGGAAATCATGAAGGCACGGGGAAAATAATAATTTTCGGTTATATCGGTCATAATAGCGGGGGCTGGATTTCTGGCCCCCGCTACAATTAAGCAAGGGAAGTTCTCCTTATGGATTTTTCAGCATTTAGTAGTCAATTCTTGGTGGGCCTGAGTCGGGCAATGATCTTGTTCGTCGTTTGTGCTGGCTTGAGTTTTGTTCTCGGGGTGCTCCGGGTTCCAAATATTGCCCATGGTTCCTTATACATGATCGGAGCTTTTGCAACCTTTACGCTTTCAAAATTAATTGGTGGATCTGCCGGTTTTTGGATTGCTTTAATCTTAGCCCCCTTATTGGTAGCCCTGATCAGCTTAATTGCAGAACGAGCGCTGTTCTGTCATCTCTATCAAAGAGAGCACCTGATGCTACTTTTGTTTACCTTTGCCTTAATGCTTATTATTGGAGATTTGGTAAAGATTGTTTGGGGCGCGGAATATAGGTCGGTTTCAGCGCCCCCTCTGCTCAAGGGCACCGTCTCATTATTTGGTGCATCGTTGCCCCGCTACAATCTGTTTCTTATCATCATTGGTCCGCTTGTAGCTATTGCCCTTTGGCTCTTTACGAATAAAACAAAGATAGGAAAGATCTCCCGTGCGGCAGCGGTGGATAGGGAGATGGTGGGCGTCTTGGGTATCAATGTCAGTTGGGTATTTGCCGTGGCATTTGTGATCGGATGTTATCTTGCTGGAGTGGGTGGAGCCTTAATTACCCCAACGGTAAGTATCACCTTAGGAATGGATCATTCCCTTATCATCGAAGCGTTCCTTATTGTGATTATCGGAGGATTGGGCAATATGTGGGGTGCTCTGGTTGGGTCTCTTATCTTTGGCGTGACCCAATCCCTGGGCGTATTGATTTGGCCACAGTTTACTATTGTTTTTCCATATGTAGCGGTGGTGGTTGTCCTGCTCCTACGGCCTAAGGGATTGCTTAAAGCGGTCTGGTAAACCCTGTTTAAAAGGGATGGGGCTTTGAACCACATCCTTTCTAAGATGAATACCATTTATTTTTATCATCTCCGCCATAAATGGTGGAGCTTTCTAACGGGGTAAAGAGGAGAAAAAATTGTTTAATGAAGTGATTCGTTTGAAATGGTTTGGACCTTCAATCGTTATTTTTCTTGTCCTGTTTATTTTACCGTCATTCATTCCTAGATTTTACACTTATATCCTTGCTCTGATTTATGTTACCTCCCTGTTGGCCATGAGCCTCAACTTGGTTGTCGGCCACGGCGGTATGTTCCAGTTTCATCATGGTGTTTTTTATGGAGTGGGAGCCTATACAGTAGCTCTGATGCTGACTAAGACCTCCTTGCCAATGTGGACTGGTTTTATTGCCGGGCCCATCGTGGCAGCCATCATAGGCTTCATCATTGGCTGGTTTTGCGTCAGGCTGACCCGACTCTACTTCGGGATGCTGCAGATTTCTTTAGGTTCCTTGATTTGGGCAATCGTTTTACGGTGGTATAGTTTTACTGGGGGCGATGATGGTATCCATGGCGTCCCAATAGCCCCGTTCCTTTCTTCTTTGAACAGTTCTTATTACTTTATCCTGATCGTGCTGGTCATCTGCCTGATCGTCATGTATCTGATCTTGAAATCCCCCTTCGGGAATACACTTCAAGCGATACGGGATAATCCACAGCGTTGTGAAGCGATTGGTATAAACGTCAGACGCCATCAGCTCATCGCCATTGTCATTGCCACCTTCTTTGGAGGACTTGCTGGCGTTCTCTTTGTCGTTTTGGAGCGTTCCGTTTTTACTGACATGCTTTTTTGGGTTTTGTCCCTTGAGATCTTCATCATGTGCCTTTTGGGAGGGTGGTTTACGTTTGTCGGTCCCATATTCGGAGCGGCAATCATCGTGGCCTTAAGAACTTTTGTCAGTATTTTTACCGAATACTGGACTTTGATTTTAGGGGTCATACTGATCCTGATAATTTTCTTTCTCCCAGAGGGTGTGATGGGCTATTTCCAAGAAATATTTAAGCCACGGACTAAAGAAACCGTAAAGGAAGGAACCAAATAGATGTTACAGGTGGAAACAGTGGTTAAATCCTTCGATGATTTTAAGGCGGTCAATGGAGCAAGCCTTTCTGTTGGGAAAGGTGAGATCGTGGCAGTGATCGGACCTAATGGCGCTGGAAAGACCACCTTGTTTAACGTCATCACTGGTCTTTTGAGGCGAGATAGTGGGAAGATCATTTTTAAGGGGGAGGATATTGGTGGGTTACCTCCCTATGAGATTTGTAAAAAGGGAATTGCCCGTTCCTTTCAGATCGTAAACATCTTTCCGCGGCTCACAGTTTTCAGAAACGTCCAGGTGGCTGTATTATCCCAGCAAAGAAGGAGTAATACGCTTTTCCGGCCAGCCAGTAGCATGGTTTTGAATGAGACGAACAACATCTTGGAGAGTGTGGGTTTCTTGGATAAGGCTCATAGCATCGCTGGATCCTTATCCCATGGGGATCAGAAGATACTTGAGATAGCCATTGCTTTAGGGAATGAGCCAGAACTGTTGATTCTGGATGAACCGACCGCTGGCATGTCACCTGAGGAAACATCAGCCACCATGGAACTCGTCAAACGATTGGCACAAATGCGAGGCTTAACTATTCTGTTCTGTGAACATGACATGGATATTGTATTCTCCGTTGCTCAAAGTATCATGGTGATGCATCAAGGGCGAACGCTTGTTCAGGGAAAACCAGAAGAGGTGAGAAACAATCCATTTGTCCAGGAAGCCTATTTAGGGGTTGAGTGATGCTTGAAGTTGAGGGAATTCACACCTTTTATGGTTTAAGCCACATTCTTTTTGGCGTTTCTCTAAGGGTCGAACTTCAGGAAGTGGTATGCCTTCTTGGACGAAATGGGGCGGGAAAGACGACCACCATGAAGAGCGTTATAGGCATTACGCCACCCAAGCAAGGTATCATTCGATATAAAGGGGAGGAGATTACAGGCAAAGCCCCTTATTTACTGGCTCGTAAAGGGATCAGCTATATCCCTGATGATAGAAGGATCTTTGCCGACCTCACGGTTGGAGAGAATTTAGAAATAGCTATCAGGGAGGCCAAGGCAGGCGGAGGATGGAACAAAGAGAGAGTGTACGAACTCTTTCCCGCCTTGAAAAATATAGGGTCTCGCAAGGGTGGCTGCCTTAGCGGAGGTGAGCAGAAGATGTTAGCCATTGCTCGGGCATTGATGGGGAATCCGGAGTTTATACTTCTTGATGAGCCTTTTGAAGGGTTGGCGCCGATCCTGGTACATGCTCTCGAAGGTCAGATAAGAAAGTTAAGGGAGGCTGGGTTGACCGTCTTAATTGCTGAACAGAATGTGAGATCAACACTGAGAATAAGCGACCGTGGCTATATCATTGATAACGGGCAGATCCGTTATCATGGAAGCATTGAGGACCTGAGAGATAATGAGGACATCAGGAAGAAATACCTTCTGGTATAGTTTTTAATCTCCCTCCTCAAAAATCAACACATCCGCCAAAGCTACCTGGGATTATAAAAGAGATCTCCGAAAAAGTCTCTTTTTGTCACCCTGAACTTGATTCAGGGTCTCGTAACTATTTGATTCTATTAGATGCTGAAACAAGTTCAAGCATGACATTTTAACTTCCTTCAAGACTTTTTCAGAAGCTCTCTAAAATAATAATTGACAGAGCCATATTATTGGTATACAATTAATAAAAAGCGTATACATTGAGCGATATGCAAAAATTATTGATTATGGATGCTTCTTCACTCATTTTACTCGGAAGATGTGGTCTTATTGAAGTTCTTTCACAAGTCTTTAGTGTTATCATTCCACGGGGTGTGTTTAATGAAGTAGTCAATGAAGAAACATTAAAACAGTATCCAGACGCAAATATTATTTCTGAGCTTGTTAAAAGCAAGAAAATTGAAGTGTTTTTAGTCGAAAGGCAAAAGTTTCAATTTCCTATTACCCTAGGAGAGGGGGAAATAGAAGCCATCATTTTAACCCGACAGATGGAAAATGGGATTTTAGTTACGGATGACGGTAAGGCAATCAAGGCATGCAGGTATTTAAAGATTCCCTTCATTATCTCACCCAAGGTGGTCACCGCCCTTTATCAGTTAGAGAAAATAGATTTTGGGAATGCTAAGATTTCGATCGATAAGCTCAGGATCATAGGGAGGTACTCTCCTGAGATTATTGCAGAAGCATTATTAAAATTAGAGGAGATAAAAAATGTTAAGACCGACAACCGTCAGGGTTCCTGATGATTTTTTAAAGGAGCTTTCGAAGTTTATCAAAGAAATGAATCTCGATAAATCCGCTTATCTTAGAGAAATCATGAAGAGGGGATTTGCGGAAGATAAACAGGAAAGGGTCCTGCAAATGTACCAATCGGGAAAGCTTTCCCTTCTCGAGACATGTAAAAAACTTAATGTAACAACTTGGGATTTCTTTGACCTACTTAAAAAGAGAGGCATAAACTTAAATGTATCCCTGGAGGATTGGCTGGACTCAGAGGAACTTTAAAAATTCGAATTGGCATGAAATAAAATTTCCTTAGTATGGGAGAGAATGAAAATTAAAATTCCACAACTCCTCTGGTATGACAATAGCGAGATGGAGCTCGATTTTCCTCCTCCTTGGTCCGTCTTTTTCTGCCCGATGAAAGGAGGGGAGAGAAAGAAACTGACACACAAGGAGATGGAAAAAGCCTTCCAAAAACCCATTGGCTCAAAGCCTATTCAAGAGCTGGCCAAAGGGAAGAAGGAAGTTGCCATTCTTTTTGATGATATGGCGAGGCCTACTCCTGTGTATGAGATCCTCCCTTTTGTCCTCAGGGAGTTGGAAAAGGCTGGGATTTCAGATCAACAGATTCGATTGATTGCCGCCCTCGGAGCGCATGGAGCAAACACAGCGATTCATTTTCGGAAGAAACTGGGACAGGAGGCGCTCGACCGATTCCCGGTGTATAACCATCATCCATTCAATTATTGCACTTATCTGGGCAAGACCAGCCGTGGCACTCCTGTCTCCATCAACAGAGAGGTGATGGCCTGCGATCTGAAGGTTGGGATTGGGTGTATTGTCCCTCACTCTTTCTCTGGGTTCGGTGGAGGAGGGAAAATGATCCTTCCAGGGGTGGCTCATATTGATTCCATCGCCTATAATCATGGAACCCTCGTGAAGGAGCATCCAGATTGTGTCGGCGTTGGAAAAATTGAGGGGAATATTCCCCGCCTCGATATTGAAGAGGCCACAAGAATGGCCGGACTCGATGTGAAGATCGATGCGATTGTCAACCTCCGAGGAGAGATCACGAGTCTTTTTGTAGGAGACCCCATCCTGGAACACCAGGAGGGGATGAAATTGGCAAAAGAGGTTTATGCGACTACTCCAGCCAAGAATATGGATATTGTCATCGTTAACTCCTATTCAAAACCGAATGAATGCGCCATTGCCCCCTTCATTGGGATTCCATCCTTAAAAGAGAGTGGAGGGGATTTGGTCATCATTGCCAACGAGCCCGCAGGCCAGGTAGTGCATTATCTTTTTGGAGAATTTGGAAGATGTGGAGAAGGAGGGCTTCAACTCCCACAACCCTTGCTCACCAAGGTGAAACGGTTCATCATCCTTTCGCCTTTCAAGGATCATGCAGGAGCGTGTTTCTTTGGTAAGATTCCATCGATCCTTTGGGTGAAGACATGGGAGGAGGTTTTAACGCTGCTGAAAGCGAAATGGGATGACAAGGCCAATGTAGCTATTTATCCGGATGGGACGATACAGTATTTTAATCGATAATCAATGGACAATGGTCAATGACCAATGATCAATTATCAATAACCAATAAC
>PEUO01000091.1:0-746 GCA_002780715.1 Deltaproteobacteria bacterium CG03_land_8_20_14_0_80_45_14 | reverse complement strand
TTTCGTTTAGTGTCCAACGGTTACGTGAACTTCTTGAGCCGAACAACGTAACCGAATGACGATACGGGCATCGTTACCCTTGCCGTAACCCGAAGACTTCATTTTCTACATAATAAAGGGGGAGATGATGGAAAAGAATAACGTCGTGATCGTCAGTGCTGTTCGGACGCCTTTTGGAAAATTCGGAGGAACTTTAAAGGACATTCCTTCCATTGACCTGGGTGCCATGGTGATCCGTGAAGTTCTGAAGAGAGTGAATGTAAAAGGGGAGGAGGTTGAAGAGACTTATTATGGATCAGCCGTCCCTGGGGAGGTGGGCTTGGAGACTGACGTTCCTGCGAGACAAGCCACCCTCAAAGCAGGGATGCCTTCAGAGGCTGTTTCCATAACGGTTGACCGTGCCTGTTGTTCATCGCTGGCAGCGGTGAGGTTAGGATATAGAGCGGTCAAAACTGGAGAGATTGAGATTGCTTTAGGGGTCGGCGCTGAGAATATGAGCCGCACTCCCCTCATTGTTCCTCCTGAGGTCAGATGGGGAAAGAGATTGGGGAATATTGAAATGTGGGACGGTCTTTTTGGATTGGGTTATAAAGGATTTAATCCTGTATCGGTTGATGCCGGGGAGGTTGCTCTTGAATATGGTATTACGCGGCAGGATCAAGACCGATGGGCTTATCAAAGCCAGATGAGATATGCGAAGGCTTTTGCTGAAGGGAAATTTAAGCTGGGCGAGGAATTGATGAGGA
>PEUO01000243.1 GCA_002780715.1 Deltaproteobacteria bacterium CG03_land_8_20_14_0_80_45_14 | reverse complement strand
CAGGATAGATTATATTAATTTTTTATAGAAGAATTGATGGGTACGTAATTAAGTTATTTAAAAAACATTGCCTCTGAATCGTTTTGGCGCCAAAACGTGGATAAGGGGTCTTGAAATATAAGATTCCTAACGAAATCATCTCAAAAAGTTTGGGGTCAAAGCTACATTTTACATTTTGCATATTTTTGGAAAGAACTGGGGTCATGCATAAAAAAGTTAGCCCTCCAAACAAAAGACCGCAAAGGGCATAGCGCAGAACGCATAGCATAAAGTTCAAAGCTCAAAGAAAGATAAGTCATCAAATAAAAGATTTCTATTTACTTTTTTCTTCTGAAGATTTTTTCTTCGGTTTTTCCTTCTTCTCCTTTAGAGTTTCTTTTTCTTCTTTTTTGACCTTATTTTCTTTTATCTCTTTCTCTTTTCCCTTCTCTTTCTTTTCCTTCCTTTTTGGAGTCACCTTTTTAAGGACTTCTTTGGCTTTTTTTATGGTCGATTTCTTTTTCTCCACGGGTGCTGCATAGGTGACCAGTTCAACGAGGGAAAGGGGAGCTCCATCCCCCTGCCGCCATCCCAATCTATAAACCCGGGTATAACCTCCTTCCCGGTCTTTAAACTTTGGGGCGATTTCATCAAAGAGTTTCTTGACGATTCCCTTATCCCGAAGAAGGGCGAAGGCTTGTCTTCGGGCATGAAGCGTTCCCTGTTTCCCCAGACTGATAATTTTATCTGCCCAACTTCGAAGTTCTTTTCCCTTAGCTAAAGTGGTTTTGATCCGTTCATGCTGAAGCAACGAGACCAACATATTACGAAACATCAGCTCCCGATGCTGAGTGTGGCGACTTAATTTTCTGCCTGCGACGCGATGCCTCATCCCTTACTCCTATCCAATGGCTCCTGATTCCATTGCCTCTTCAGATTTCTTGGGAGGCCAATTTTCTAATTTCATTCCTAAATTAAGCCCCATTTCGGTTAAAATATCCTTGATCTCGTTGAGGGACTTTCGGCCAAAGTTCTTGGTGGCCAAGATTTCTGCCTCTGTTTTCTGAACCAGATCTCCAATCAGCTTGATGTTAGCATGCTTCAGACAGTTAGCAGATCGGACGGAGAGCTCTAATTCATCCACACTTCGGAGGAGATTTTCATTAACGCCCTCCTTTTCCTCCTCATCTTCAGAATAGGACATCTCCACCTCTTCCTCTTCCTCAAAGGTAATGAAGATGGAGAGCTGATCTTTCAAAATTTTTGCCGCATGAGCGATTGCTTCTTCTGGATTCAAACTTCCATCGGTCCAGACCTCCAGATTCAACTTATCATAATCGGTGATCTGTCCCACCCGGGCATTGGTCACGGTGTAGTTCACCTTTTTGATCGGAGAAAAGATGGCATCCATGGGAATAGTCCCGATCGGCTGGTTCTCCTCCTTATTTCGCTCTGCGGGGACATAGCCCCTGCCCACCTTCACCACCATCTCCATGGCGAGTTTGCCATCTCTGGAAAGGGTGGCAATGTAATGGTCTGGGTTAAGGATTTCCACCGCATCGCCCGTGATGATATCCCCTGCCTTAAGCACTTTGGAACCTTCTGCTTTCACCCGGATGGTTTTTGGACCTTCGGTATGAAGCTTTAACCTTACCTCTTTGAGATTGAGGATAATCTCGGTCATATCCTCTTTGGTCCCAGGGATGGTCGAAAATTCATGAAGTACGCCGTCAATTTTGACTGATGTAATCGCCGCCCCTTGCAAGGAAGAGAGGAGGAGTCGTCGAAGAGAATTTCCAATCGTAATGCCTAAGCCCCTCTCAAAGGGCTCCGCCGTGAACTTTCCATAAAAGGGTGTCAGTGTTTCTTTTTCTACTTCCAACCGTTTGGGTCGAATCAGGTCTTTCCAACTTTTTTGCATATCGCCTCCAAATTACTTCGAAAACAACTCGACGATCAACTTCTCTTGGATGGGGATAGTGATGTCCTCGCGGGTGGGCAGACCTTTCACACCCCCCTTCATCTGATCTTTATCCAATTCCAACCATTGAGGCACCCCTCGCCGAGCCACCCCTTCCAGAGCCTCTAAGATACGGACAACTTTCCTGCTCTTCTCCCGGAGCTCGATGACATCGCCGGGCTTCACGAGATAGGAAGGAATGTTCACTTTGAACTGGTTGACCAAAAAATGGTTATGTCGAACGAGCTGACGCGCTTCGTTTCTTGAATTTGCAAAACCGAGTCGGTAGACGATGTTGTCTAATCTCCTTTCCAAAAGAGAAAGGAGGGTTTCTCCGGTAATGCCCTTTTGTCGATCCGCTTCTTTAAAAATGTTACGGAACTGGTTTTCCAGAATCCCATACATCCTTTTGACTTTCTGTTTTTCCCGAAGCTGAGTTCCGTATTCCGAGAATTTTTTCCGAGCCTGACCATGTTGTCCAGGAGGGTAATTCCTCCGGTCGTACGCGCACTTCTCCGTATAGCATCTCTCCCCTTTGAGAAAGAGCTTGAGATTTTCCCTCCGACAAAGCCGACAATTCGATTTTGTATGTCTTGCCAACGCTAACCCTCCTAATTTAATTTCATTAAATTTGATTACACCGATTAAATAACACGATTACACAGATTAAGTAAAAACCAGATTACACAGATTAAAACACCACCCTTTTTACCTGACAGCTCTTATTGCCAAAGTTTATTAACAAACCTACATGAAGGCGAGAGGCCTTCAAATATGAAATCAATTGATGCTCAAAGATAATTGGAATATTGCCTGCCAAAGATTTTATTTCCACTATTACTTGGTTTTCGACTATTAAATCTGTCCTAAAGCTACCGACCTTTTTGTTAAGGTAAAAGACTTCAAACTCCTTTTCTGTTTCGTATCGGAGTCCCTTTTGGTCAAATAATAACTTCAGGGCGTTGTGATAAATTTTTTTCATTAAAGCCGGGGCCTATTTCTTTGTGAACTTCAAAACAATATCCGATGATACGCTTTGTAATTGAATGACTTTCTTCCATCCACTCTTAATCGGTCCACTCTTTCTTCATCCGCGTAATCTGCTCAAAAAATCTGTGTAATCTCCTTTAAGAATCTGTGTAATCAGACGCGGTCTTAGACGCGTCTCCGCTTAGGAGGGCGGCATCCATTGTGGGGGATCGGCGTAACATCCTTAATGAGGTGGACCTTCAAGCCAGCTGCCTGAAGCGATCGCAGTGCCGATTCCCTTCCCGCTCCCGGACCCTTGACATAGACATCAATGGATCGAACGCCATGTTCCATGGCCTTTTTGGCAGCATCCTCTGCTGCCATTTGCGCGGCAAAAGGGGTGCTTTTTCGGGAGCCCTTGAAACCTTGTGTGCCGGCGCTGGACCAGGTGATCACATTTCCCTCTGGATCGGTAATGGTGATGATGGTATTGTTGAATGTCGCCTGGATGTGGGCAATTCCCACCTGAATATTTTTCTTAACCTTCTTTTTCTTTATTCCCTGCCCCTTGGGCATATCTCCTCCTTTACCCCGTTAGAAATAAGTCATGTCATTTACAGCAGATGAACTTCATGAAATGTCTATCTAAGTCTGAAACCCCGTTTAAATTTTCTAACGGGGTTTACTCGACGATTCCTTCTCTTTTTTCTTTCCAATGATGGCCCGGCGTGGTCCTTTTCGAGTCCTGGCGTTGGTGTGAGTCCTTTGACCGCGAAGGGGCAGAGATTTTCGATGGCGAAGCCCTCTGTAGGAACCGATATCCATTAATCGTTTGATGTTGGTAGCAACATCCCGTCTGAGATCTCCCTCGACCTTGTATTTCTGTTCAATAATATCTCGGATGCGAACCACCTCTGTCTCGGTGAGCTTGTTCACTTCGGTGTCCTTATTGATGTCCGCCTTTTTGAGAATTTTATTGGACGAGGGTTTTCCAATTCCAAAAATATAGGTGAGGGCGATCTCCACCCGTTTATCTTTTGGAAGATCGACTCCTGCAATACGTGCCATAGTTCACTCCTTCGTTTAAGGTTTAAAGAGCGCTTCGCTTGAGGACTGAGGCAAAAGATTTTTTAGCCTCTCACCTCAAGTCCCTTGTGGAGGTGGCTTGCTGCCACTCCATGGGGGACGCTCCTCCAACCTCCATCGTCTTTTAGCCCTGTCGTTGTTTGTGTTTGGGGTTTTCACAGATGACCCGGATTACCCCTTTTCGTTTTACAATTTTACACTTGTCGCAGATTTTTTTAACTGAAGCCCTGACTTTCACAGTCTATTTCTCCCGAAAAATAATTCTCCCCCGCGAGAGATCATAAGGGGAGAGTTCCACCATCACCTTATCTCCGGGGAGAATTTTGATGAAATGCATTCTCATCTTTCCGGAAATGTGGGCTAACACCTTGTGGCCGTTTTCCAATTCTACCCGGAACATAGCATTGGGAAGGGTTTCCATAACCTTCCCTTCCACTTGAATCGCATCCTCCTTTGGCATAACGTCTCCATCCGCACCCTTAAACGGGCGTTGCGTCTAAAAGGCGAACAATTTGATCAAATATTTGATCGGGTCCACCCACTCCCTGGATTGAGCGAAGTGTTTTTTTACCCTGATAATACTGGATGAGAGGGGCGGTCTGTTTCTCATATTCCTTCAACCGTGTCCGGATGGTTTCTTCTTTGTCGTCTGCACGTAGGTAAAGGGTTCCTCCGCACCGATCGCAAATCCCTTCTTTTTTCGGTGGTTGGAAAAGGAGGTGAAACATCGCCCCACAGTTTTTGCAGGTCCTCCTGCCGGTCAGCCGGCGCACCAGTTCCTCGGGATCCACTTCAATGTTGATGACGTGGTCAATCTTCTTCCCGATTTTGGTGAGGATAGGCTGAAGAGCTTCTGCTTGAGGAATTGTCCTTGGAAATCCATCAAGAATAAAACCGGAATCGCAATCCTTTGCCTTCAGACGTTCCTCAATGATCCCGATGACGATTTCATCTGGAACGAGTTGTCCTTGATCCATAAATCCCTTTGCCTTCATTCCCAAAGGAGCGCTCTCCTTCACCGCCGACCTGAGAATATCTCCGGTGGAGATTTGAGGAGTGTGATAACGGTCCACCATCCTTTGAGCCTGAGTTCCTTTTCCTGCCCCGGGGGGGCCTAAAAGTATTAAGTTCATCCAGTGTCACCCACTACTTAAGGATCAGTGCAAAATGCAAATTTAGCATTGCAAATTGTAAAGTCTTTAACCCTCTTTTTTAAATTTTCAATTTTCATTTTGCAATTTACAATTTGCAATTTTTTTTTCTTACCCTCTTCTCCCTTTCAATCTACCTTTTTTCATTAACCCCTCATAGTGCCTTGAGAGCATATGAGCTTCAATCTGTTGGACTGTGTCCAGGGCTACACCGACCACGATCAAGAGTGATGTTCCTCCAAAATAGAAGGAGACATTGAATTTTCTATAGAGAATAGTGGGGAGAACGCAGATGGCCGAGACATAAATAGCTCCTCCGAGAGTGATACGAGTCAGCACCTTATCAATAAACTCAGCGGTCTTCTGTCCCGGACGGATGCCAGGGATGTAGCCGCCAAATTTTTTCATATTTTCGGCGACATCATTTGGGTTAAAGGTGACGGCCGTATAAAAATAGCAGAAGAAGATAATGAATCCCACATAGAGAAGATTATAGAGGAGTGCGCCAGGGCCTAAACTGTTAAGGATCGATTGAACCCAGGGATGAGCCTCCAACCAAGGTTTGGGCATAAAGTTGACAATCGTCAATGGAAACATCAGGATTGAAGAGGCGAAGATAGGAGGGATGACACCCGACGTGTTCAATTTGAGGGGAAGATGAGTGCTCTGGCCACCATAGACCCTTCTCCCAACAATCCGCTTGGCGTATTGGACAGGCAGCCTCCGCTGTCCGGTTTCAACAAAGATAATCACTGCAACGACCAACACCATGAGGAGAATTAAGAACAGGATTGTGATAATACTCATCTGTCCCACTCTGAAAAGTTCATAAGTGCCGGCGACGGCATTGGGCATTCTGGCGACAATCCCCGCAAAGATGATCAGGGAGATACCGTTCCCAATTCCCCTTTCTGTAATTTGTTCACCCAGCCACATGATGAAGGAGGTCCCAGCGGTCAAGGTGATGACGGTCATGATTCGGAAGGACCATCCTGGAGCCATGACGATCATCTCGCCTGCTGCCCCTCGCATATTCTCCAAGCCGACAGCGATCCCAAATCCCTGGATCATGCTGAGAAGGACCGTTCCATAACGAGTGTATTGGACGATCTTTTTTCGGCCAATCTCCCCTTCTTTCTGGAGCTGTGCAAGATAGGGAATGACCACCGTGAGAAGCTGAAGGATGATCGAAGCGCTAATATAAGGCATAATGCCCAGGGCGAAGACCGAAAGCCTCTCCAATGCCCCCCCTGAAAACATATCGATGAGACTGAAGAGCGTACCCCTTGCCTGGGCAAAGAAAGAGGCTAAAGCATCTCCATTGATTCCAGGAGTGGGAATATGGACACCAACACGGTAGATCGCCAGGAGAGCAAGGCTCCACAGTATCCTTCTTTTGAGCTCTGGTATTTTAAAGATGTTCTGAGCCCCTGAAATCATGAGCCGATGACCTCCACCCTCCCTGAAGCACTCTCTACTTTTTTAAGGGCGGCTTTGCTGACTTGATGGACACGGATGGTTAAGGGATGCTGAAGTTCCCCATCAGAGAGAAGCTTTACCGGTTCTATTTTTTTTAGAAGGCCAGATTGAAGCAAGAGATCGGGTTCCACCACAGTATCTTTCGGGAAGCGATTGAGGTCTCCCACATGGATGATGGCAAAGCGTTTTTTAAAAGGTGAACGGAACCCTCTTTTGGGAAGGCGTCGCTGGAGAGGCATCTGACCTCCCTCAAACCCCGCCTTGGTTCCTCCCCCAGAACGGGAATTCTGGCCTTTGGATCCTCGACAGGCAGTTTTGCCATGGCCAGATCCAATTCCCCTCCCCACTCGTTTCCTCTTTTTTCTTGCTCCTTTCGGAGGTTTCAACTCATCAAATCTCATCCGCGTTCCCCCTCAAATCATTCCTTGACCCGTTCGGTGGCGCCAACCCCGGTTTTTGAAGGGGCGGGGTAAGGAAGCGCCCCTCAGGGTCAACCCTGAGCGAGCCCTGGCCTTCAGGCCGGGGAGTCGAAGGGTTGACTTCTAGCAGATGGATGACGCGATTAATCATTCCCCGAATCTCGGGGCGATCCGGCAAGGTAAGGGTTTGATGGAGTCGTTTGAACCCAAGGCCCCGAATGGTCTTCTTCTGGTCGTCGGTTCGTCCGATCACACTCCTGATCCACTTGACGGCAATCGTTTTCTCCATATCGGACTCCTTAGTTTTCCGTTGCAGTTTCGCGCCTTTTATCAAGAACCTCTTCAGGAACCTTCAATTGATTGATGGCTTGGAGGGTAGCTTTGATCAGATTGTAAGGGTTGTTTGACCCGAGAGATTTTGTCAAAATGTTTTGGATCCCTGCAGACTCAGCGATGGCCCTGACGGCTGCACCCGCAATGACGCCTGTTCCATCGGAGGCTGGTTTGAGTAAGACCTTTGCTGCCCCAAATTTCCCCATCACCTCATAGGGGATCGTTTTATTGATGATGGGAACCTTGATCAAGTTCCGTTTCGCATGTTCAATCCCTTTTCGAATGGCCTCCGGGACCTCATTGGCTTTGCCCAACCCGCTTCCCACATGGCCGTTTCCATCTCCGACCACTACCAAGGCGCTGAAGCTGAATCGTCTCCCTCCCTTCACCACTTTGGCTACCCGGTTGATATGAACCACCCGATCGGTTAATTCCAATGCACTTGGATCAATTTTCGGCAATGTCTTTCCCTCCGTTAAAAGATCAAACCACTTGCTCTGGCAGCCTCGGCTAATGCCTTAATCCTGCCGTGATAAAGATACCCACTTCGATCAAAGACCACTTTTTGAATTCCCTTTTCAAGGCATTTTTTAGCAAGAAGTTCTCCAACTTTCTTTGCCGCTTCCACATTTCCTGGATAACGAAAACTTCCTTTCAATTCAGAGCTCATAGTGGAGGCACTGACGAGGGTTTTCCCGGTCGTATCCTCAATGGCCTGAGCATAAATATGCTTCAGACTCCGGAAGACATTGAGGCGAGGACGCTCAGAAGTTCCTGCGACATGGCTCCTCACTCTCTTTTTCCTTTTCAATCTGGCTAACTTCTTTCTGTCTTTCAAGGTATTCCTCCCTGCCTGCGCCTGCCTGCCCCGCCCTCGGTCGGAACCGGGGCCGGTAGGCAGGGTAGGCAGTTTTTTTTAAGCTTTAGTCTTCCCCACCTTCTTACGGATCCTTTCGCCGAGATACCTAATCCCTTTTCCTTTATAAGGTTCAGGTGGTTTAATGGAACGAAGTTGTGCAGCGACAATACCCACCTGTTGCTTGTCAATTCCTTTCACCGTGATGAGGGTTTGTTTATCTATCTCCACCCGGATCCCCTTGGGAACGGGATAGAGAATCGGATGGGAATATCCCAAGGTGAGCTTAAGGGCGTTGCCCTGAAGCTCTGCCCGGAAACCCACTCCAACGATCTCAAGCCGTTTCTCAAACCCCTGGATAACCCCAGTGACCATATTGGCAATGAGACTTCGCGTCAAACCCTGAAGCGCTCTTGAAGTTCGCTGGTCATTGGCGCGATGAACGAAAATCTTTTCCCCATCCACTGAAACCGAAATTCCCTGAGGGAGTGGGTGAGCGAGAAGACCTTTGGGTCCTGTCACCTCCACCCTTGAAAGATCACAGGCGACCTTGAGTTCCTTCGGCAGTGCAATAGGCATCCTTCCGATACGAGACATCGATTACCCCTTTAAATCCTAAATCCGAATATCGAAATCCGAAACAAATCCTAAATTCAAATTTTCAAATTTCTAAACCACTCATTCTTGTTTTGGTCATTATTATATTTTGAACATTGGTGCTTGTTTCGAATTTCGGATTTCGTGCTTCGAATTTGAAATCTCTTACCATACGTAGCAAAGCACCTCTCCCCCCGCATTGGCCTTTCGGGCAGATTTATCCGTCAAGATTCCCGTTGAGGTGGAGAGGATCGAAAATCCTAATCCACTCATGACAGAGGGAATGCTGTCGTTTCCCACATAGACCCTCCGTCCTGGTTTGCTGATCCGCCGGAGATGAATGACCTCCTTTCGGTTGGCATCATATTTGAGAAAGATTCGAATCATCTCATGTTGGTGATCATCCGTAACGACTTTAAAGTTTTTGATGAACCCTTCCTCCTTTAAAATCTTCGCGATCTCTCGTTTCATTTTGGAGGAGGGAACATCCACCTTTTCGAATTTCGCTTTAGACCCGTTGCGGATTCGTGTAAACATATCGGCTATTGGATCAGTCATGGACATACAAACCCCCGTACCTTTCACCAGCTGGATTTGATCATCCCCAGGATCTCGCCTCGGGAGGCGTATTTTCTTAAACAGAGTCGGCACATGTTAAATTTTCGATAATAAGCCCTCGGCCTTCCGCAGAGAGGGCATCGATGGTACTCGCGCACCTTAAATTTCTGAGGTCTCTTTGCCTTATTTATCAACGAAAGTTTCGCCAATTTTTCCTCCTGGTCCTAATCCCCCCAACCCCCTTTGTAGGGAACGGTTTGAAACCGTTCCCTACAAAGGGGGGGGGTTCAGTTCCTAAAGGGCATTCCCAGTAACTTCAGCAGTTCCTTTCCTTCCTCATCAGTCTTGGCAGTGGTTACAATGACAATGTTCATCCCTTTTACCTTGTCAATTTTATCATAATGAATTTCTGGAAAGATGAGTTGTTCGCGAATCCCCAGGGCATAGTTCCCCCTCCCATCAAAAGACTTTCCGGAGAGACCCTTGAAATCCCTCACCCTTGGGAGGGTGACGTTGACTAAGCGGTTAAAAAATTCGTGCATCCTCTCTTTCCGAAGGGTGACCATGCATCCAATCGGCATCCCCGTCCTCAATTTGAACTGAGCAATCGATTTTTTCGCCTTCGTAATGACAGGCTTCTGTCCTGTGATCTGACTGAGTTCTTGAGCTGCGGAATCGAGAATTTTTATATTTTGGATAGCCTCTCCCAATCCCATATTGATCACGATCTTCTCCAGCTTAGGGACTTCCATCCGATTCTTATACCTGAAACGCTTCATCAGCGCAGAAACTGCTTTTTCCTGGTAGACCTCTTTTAATTTGGCCATTCGATCACCTACTTATCTAAAAGTTCTCCACATTTTCGACAGAACCGCACCTTCTTTCCATCTTCCAAGATGCGGTGTCCGATTCGAATTGGTTTATTACATTTCTCACAGAGGAGCATCACATTGGAGAGATGGAGGGGTGACTCCTTTTCCAAAATCCCTCCCTGTCTCTGTTTCCCATGGGGGCGAGAATGCCTTTTGACGAAATTGATCTTTTCAACCAGTACCTTCTCCTTCTCGGGAAGGACTTTCAGAACTCGACCACTCTTCCCCTTTTCTTTTCCGTTCATGACCATCACCAGGTCATTCTTTTTGATGTGATATTTTGGGACGATCATTTCAAATTCCTTTTCACCCTAACACCTGCCTACCGGCAGGATAAGCATACTGCTTTTAGAGAACCTCTGGAGCCAGGGAGATAATCTTCATAAACCGTTTGGCCCGAAGTTCCCTGGCAACCGGACCGAAAATTCGGGTCCCAACAGGATCTCCCTGCGGATTGATAAGGACGGCAGAGTTATCATCAAATTTGATGTAAGAACCATCAGGACGTTTGACCTCTTTCTTCGTCCGGACAATGACGGCACGAGCCACATCCCCTTTTTTAATCTTGGAATTGGGAAGGGCATCTTTGACGGAAACAACAATGATATCCCCTAAGGTGGCATACCTCCGACGAGTGCCGCCGAGGACTTTAATGCACCCCAATTTTTTGGCTCCCGAATTATCGGCGGCTTCGAGAATACTCCGCATCTGAATCATGATCCACTCCTACGGCAGCTTCGCCTGGCTCCACCTCAATCCCTAGTTAAGCGGCCCGTTCAAGGATCTCCTTGACACGCCACCTTTTCTCTTTGCTAAGCGGGCGGGTTTCGATCAAAAGAACCTTATCTCCAATATGGCATTCATTCTTTTCGTCGTGGGCTTTCACCTTCGTCCTCTTCCGGATATATTTTTTATAGACCGGGTGAAGGACGAGACGATTGACCATGACAACAATGGTCTTAACCATTTTATCGCTCGATACCACGCCCGTTAACGTTTTTCGTTTGCCTCTCTCTCCCATTGGTTTTATTTTCCTTTGTTCAGAGCCTTTTCCTTAAGGATCGTCTTCACCCGAGCGATGTCCCGTTTGATCTGAGGGATTCGCATAACATTCCCCAACTGTCCTGTGGCATGCTGAAAGCGAAGATTGAAGAGTTCCTCACTCAGTCCCTTTTTCTTCTCGAGCAACTCCCCTTCGCTCAGTTGGTGAAGTTCCTTTGCTTTCATAGATGGCTCCCTCTCATGATGAACTTTGTATGAATCGGCAATTTATGGGAAGCCAGAAGGAATGCCTCCCTGGCCCCTTCTTCAGGAACCCCTTCCATTTCATAAAGAATTCGGCCAGGCCGGATGACCGCCACCCAGTCTTCAGGAGTGCCTTTTCCTTTTCCCATCCGGGTTTCTGCAGGTTTTTTGGTAATGGGTTTGTCTGGGAAGATGCGGATCCAGATCCGGCCGGTTCGTTTGATGAATCGGGTCATGGCAATTCGTGCGGCTTCAATCTGACGGGCAGTCAACCAACCACATTCTGCGGCCTGAAGTCCGAAATCACCAAAATTGAGGGTGTTTCCACGGGAGGCAACCCCTCTTCTCCTTCCCTTTTGTTGTTTTCGATATTTTGTTTTCTTTGGCATTAACATAACACTTCGTCCTGTTAGGAAAAATGGAATGATGGAACGTTGGAATATTGGGTTGACAAAAATACTTTGGCTTTTTTACACTATTCCATCGTTCCAATATTCCATGATTCCAGAATTATCGTTGGGTTAGGCGGCGCGTT
>PEUO01000214.1 GCA_002780715.1 Deltaproteobacteria bacterium CG03_land_8_20_14_0_80_45_14 | reverse complement strand
CGTGGAGGCTGATGTGGTAGTTATTTGATAAGAAGATGTATTTAGGAACCATTTCTGGAAAGGGAATATTAACTAAGGAGGAGTTTGTGGAGATGGTAAAGGCAGTAAACCTGGAGATAAAAAGAAAGGGAGCGACCTGAGTGAAATCCTTATCGGGTAAGTTGGGAGTTATCCTTGTCATTATCGGACTTGCTATCTTTGTCTATGCGGAAGTGTGGGGATTTGATTGGAAGTATTATGGAACGAATGAAGAGGGGTCCTATTTTTATGAGACAGAAAGTATGAAACGCCTATCCCAAAATATTGTCAGGGTGTGTGTGCAATCCATTTATACGGAAAAAGGCATATCTCAGTGGGTCAGAGAGGGTGGGGAGAAATTTCAGAATTTGGACTTTAGTTTAGTATTGTCTGATTTAAACTGTGCAGATAAGGCGATTCGTCATTTACGTATTGTCTTTTATTCCAAAAATGAAGAAGTTTTTTACCCTGTCAATAGCGATGAATGGCAGCTTTTCGCCCCAGATTTAATGTCTGGGACGCTATTCGAAGAAATATGCAAATAATGAAAAACCTGGTCGGGGAGAGGAGATTTGAACCCTAAAAAGGTAAAGTTCAAAAAAGTCTGTATTTCTAAGTAGTTGAAATTCCACTTGATTTAAAATCTATTTTTCATTATGTTACGGTATGTGACGTGATTTTTCGGTTTGACGGTTACAAAAAGGTTACAATTTTTTAAATTTAGGGAAGGAAGGAGGGATTCTAATTTTTTCCATCCCTCCTCCTTTCCTCTTCTAAATAAAGATTGAGGAGGGAAAGAGTCAAAATCTCTTCCTCCTTCCTCCCCCTTGAATCCAGATTATTACGAATGGTTACAGTGGAGATATTGAACCCATGACGGCTTTTGATCGGAGGGCAGTCTTGAATCCAGATGGTTACAATTGGTTACAGTAGAGTTTCTTTGAGTTTTTTTCTTGACTTTATATTTTTTTTGTTCTTATAATATCATCGATGAATTTATTAATCAATGGAGGTGATTAAATTGATGAACTCATATAATTCAAAGACAGTTTCAAGAATCATAGGGATTCTACCCAGAGTCATTGATTATTGGGACCGGACTAATTTTATTAAACCTTCCATTAGTGAAGCTTCTGGTTATGGATCGGTTAGACTCTATTCGTTTACGGACCTCATTCAATTCAGAGTAGCCAAATTTCTCAGGGATCGAGGGTTATCCTTACAGAAGCTTAGAAAGAGTCTTAACTTCCTTAGAAAGCACCTTCCTGAAATTGAAAAACCTCTGGCCAGGTTAAGATTTCTAACGGATGGTGAAACGATTTTCGTTCTCACAAACAAGAACAGCGAAATTATTGATACCCTCGACAATGGTCAATGCGTCCTTATCATTGCGATTGAATCCCTTGTCAAGGAGTTGGAAGGAAAAACTTCTCAGATGGCAACGGAGAAGACATATTCGGTGACTGTCTCTAAAAGAAAGTTCAATGTGATACTTCATCCCGATCTTGAGAGTGGCGGCTATTGGGTTGAATGCCCTGAGCTTTCAGGATGCTCGTCTCAGGGCGACAGTGTTGAAGAGGCATTGGACATGATCAAGGATGCCATACAAGGCCATCTTGAGTTAGAGGAGGAACTGAAAAAAGAGAGAATTGCTAAGAGAAAGGCTGCCTAAGTGAGCCTCTATAACCTGAAACCTGAGAAGGTGATCAAGGCGTTTGAAAGGGCAGGATGGGTAAACAGAGGCTTTAGAGGAAGCCATGTGAAGCTGACAAAAGAAGGAAATGTGAACATCCTATCAATCCCTGTTCATAAAGGGAAGCCAGTCAAGATCGGACTATTGAAAGATCAGATAAAAAAATCAGGATTAACAGAGGATGAGTTTTTGAAATTGTTGTAAGGCCTCCATAGGGATCATGACCCGACAAGCCGGGCAATCCTCATCCGGTTTGGAGGCCCAAACCTTGAGGCCCAAACCTTGAGGGCCAAAGAGGAATGGCGATGAAAAAGAAATCCCACGACGATTTGATAATCTCCCAGATTAAACTAATCTCTAAATTGATCGCAAAAAAACTAAATAAAGAAAATCAAAGATTCTGGAATTGGCATTCCAAGAACCTTCTCGACAGCCTTGGATACTTAAGAGAAGGAGAAAGAATTAAGAATATTCATTATAAAGGAGAACGCCGAGGGGATAACCAAGCATTTTACTTTCCGATAGATAAGTATGAGAAGGATGGGATTCAAACCGAATTTATAGAAAAAGTTATTGTAACCCACTTTTTAAAAGATGAAATATCTGAAAAGAAATTTATGGAATTGAAGGATGAAATAAAACACTTATTCAGATTTGAAAGGATATTACCTGGAAAAACATTACTTACCGGTTATGGCAGACCTGTCCGATTGTCCTTTAGTTATGGAATTTCAAGACCTATGCTAATTACTTATTTTCTCCTTAGAATAGTCGACAAGAATAGGACGATAGAAATCCCAGGAGGGTCAGGATCGACATTGCTCACAACATCAAAACCTTACAGCATAAATCCTTCTCTAACGATGATTCTCAAAGAGGCCCCCTTAAGAGACACAAAGCCAAGATTACCAAAGTACGGCATGAAGAAATCCAAGGGCGGCCCAACTAAACTTCTATACTACCTTGAAGACGAACCAAAACCGAGATGGCTTGGCGTAGATCCTTCTTATAAACCAATTGATTATTTCATCCAAATTGCAATTTGCTCCATACAAAAAGGATTGTTATCCAAACCGGATTTTATTCTAAAAGATTTTGGGGAATACGTATTTTCAAGATTCAAAGATACGGACTTGACTGACAAATCGGTTAGACCCGTAGGGTATTATGATGAAAGAGAGACTGAAGGGGAAGACACTCATTATAAAATCTCCTATAATGCACCCAAACCCAAGAAATCACCCTGGAGGATTGATTTAAGGGAGATTGATAAAGATATTTTAAGGAAAGCCCTTGAATACATTATTAAGGGTTATCGACCACGTCCCACAAATCCTACTTCATTTGAAGTTTATGTTAGAAAGACAATTGCCGGGACCCTTAAGACTAAAACAGGGAATCGATCCTATCGGTATGAACGAAAAATTAATCCGGAAAGAGAGATAAGGAAGGAAATCATAAAGTTGATTTCAGAAGGATGGACAATAAAAGAAAAAAAGAATGACTCTGGAAGATGGGCGATTAATAAGAAATATATTGGAAAAAAGGTATCCAAGGAAACGGCTCGTAAGCGACTGCAGCGATGGTTAAAAAAATGGACATTGGATGAAATTATGACCACACTGTTCTGAATCAAAGCAAAATCATCCTTTCAAAGGAATTTTCTATTTCCATCAAAGGAGAAAGACTATGAAAAAGATGATGGTCGTTCTAATCATCACTTTATTGTTGGGTTTTGGTTGTGCTACGGTAAAACCCCCGGAAGTACAAACTTTAAAAACATGGCAACACACAAGCTGGCCCCACCCCAAAACAAGAGATTTGAGATTTGACTGGGCAAGGGCCGGGGAAAAGTTCAACCAGGATGTTTATGAATGCCGCAGGGACGCGGGTCTTAGAGCGGCACTACTAAGATACCCAGATACCCTTTATGCTGTAAGGTGGGAAAATATTTTTTATGTCGATTGTATGCAGTCTAAGGGGTATTATTTGAGAGAAATTAAACCCGGGGAAGATTGAAATTACAGGTAGGGATAGGCCAGAGGCTTCTTAGTCCCATTCTGGCCCATCCTGACGATACGGTTATCACTTATCGCAAGTCACACAGTGAAATGAAAAAGAGGGGGGTCCCCTATGGGATCCCTCTTTTTTTTAACGAAATATCAAAATGTCCCTTCTTTTTTACTATTAGTGACCAAAATAAGAAAGAGGCAATGATGGAAAAAGCAATTTCAAGGCTGAAGCTATTCAGGTTGAAAAGGGGACTTACCCAAAAACAGTTGGCCGAAAAAGCGGGCTTACCTGTCTGGAAAATTTCCCAATGGGAAAGCGGAAAGAGAATCCCTACCTTGATGGAGATGCTTCGAGTTCAAATAGTTTTAAAAGGGAATCTATTCGTTTTCAATCCTCTGGAATTAAAGGAAGTTCGGGAAAGGTAAGGGCAAATCAGGAATGTACCGCTTTTTCTACTATTAGTGGGTGAAGAAATGAACTCAACTGAAAATTACATCACTTCAAAGGGCTGGACCTTTAAATTTAAGAACGGAGAGTATTGTCTTGATGAATGCCCTTTAAATGGGTGCGGCCCAGGCCATTTCTATATTAACCAAGTGAAGGAAATATTTTACTGCCATAAATGTGGAGAGCGCGGTCATTTTCTCTCTCTAAAGAAACGCCTTGGAGACCTTCCTGCAATCTCTCATATCTCAGAGTATTCAAAATCTTCTACTCCACTCAAAACCATAGAACTCTCAATCGTGGAGAAGTATCACAAGGAACTTCCAGAGAATCCGGCAGCCTTAGCCTACCTCACCGATGAGAGAAGCTTCACCTTAGAGACGATCAAAAAATTCAAACTCGGATTCCATAACGGATCGATCACCATCCCACATTTCAAAGATGGTCTTTGTCTAAATATTAAATCCAGACCCATCAAACCTACAGGAGACAAGAAATATTTTCGAGAGGAAGGATGCGCTTCGATCCTTTTCAATCTTGATAATGCCCGGAAGTATCAAGGTCCGGTGATCACCACTGAAGGAGAATTTGACGCCATAGCCTATGACCAGATGGGCTTCCCTAATGTTTTATCTATCCCCAACGGTGCAGAGTCTTTTTCAGATCAGTGGATTGATGACCTTGAATCCTTCGACCAGATTTATCTCTCTTTCGATATGGATGAACCGGGTCGAAGAGGAGCGGAAAAGGTAGTCGATAAATTAGGCCGGTATCGATGTGTCAATGTTCTTTTGCCCTTAAAAGATGCGAATGATTGCCTCAAGGCCGGTTTTACAAATGCAGAGATAGCCGAGATATTAGCGAAGGGGAAGCGGTTTGAATCTCCCCTTGTGAAGACTTCAGATAACTTTTTTGATGAGATCCGGGAGCTTCACAGCGGCAATTCAGAGAGCAAAGGCTTACTAACTGGATGGCAGGCCTTTGACAATCTTCTGAAAGGTATTCGGCCAACAGAATTGACGGTTCTCACGGGTGAGACGGGAAGCGGGAAATCTACATGGGCCGCAAACCTTGCTTATCGTTTAGCCATTAGAGAGATCCCGGTTCTTATCTTCAGTTCCGAAATGAAACCCAAGATTATCCTTCGGAAGATGATTTCAATGAAGAGCGAAAAACCCCTTGACCAACTTACAAAAGCGGAGCTTGAAAAGGTCCTTCAATGGATTTCAACCTTACCTATTTATTTTGTCGATGTTTACGGCGAATTGGGATTGAGGGAATTGAAGGATTCTATTTACTACGCAAAGCGGCGTTATGGCATTGGGCTTGTCGTGATCGACCATCTCCATTTCTTTCTCAAGTATTCAGCCGATCTTGAGCGCCAGGCTATTGATCAGGGCCTGAAAGATATTAAAGCCTGGGCGATGGATTTGGGGATCCACGTTCTTTTAGTAGTGCACCCTACCAAACTAACCTATGACAATAAGGTGGTTCGTCTTAACGATTTAAAGGGGTCCTCTGGGCTAAAACAGATTCCCGATAACGTTATTTCGATCTGGAGACCAAGGGGAGAGGATAATTTAAAAAGCCCTACAAGCGAAATCGTTCTCGATATTCTGAAAGTCCGAGATGACGATGGAGAAGAAGGTAAAGTCATTTTGACCTTCGATAAACGCTCACAGAGTTACAGCAATTCGGGACCCGGTTTTGCGAGACCGGCTGAGGGGGAGAGGTCCCCTGCTTCTTCCCCAAGTTCCCGATCCCA
Organism: Deltaproteobacteria bacterium CG03_land_8_20_14_0_80_45_14; assembly: GCA_002780715.1. Lineage (GTDB taxonomy): Bacteria > Desulfobacterota > BSN033 > BSN033 > UBA1163 > UBA1163. The sequence continues at coordinate 6,193 of PEUO01000214.1, read as the reverse complement.
TCAGGGGAGGGATTGGCAAAGTGGATACGATTCATGATGAAGGATGGGTCAAACTTCATCGAAAAAGTATTAACTCACAGGCATTTCAAAGCGAAGGATTATGGAAGGTCTGGACATGGTGTCTCCTGAAAGCGAATCACGAGGACCGATGGGTTCCGGTAAAGACAGGGAAAGGAACGACGGAGGTTTTTGTAAGAAGGGGACAATTCATTTTTGGAAGGAAGACGGCTTCGAAAGCACTCAAGATGGATGAGAGCACGGTTTATAAGAGAATGAGGAAATTAGAAAACATAGGAAATTGTAACACCCAAAGTAACACCCATTATTCAATTGTAACTATCTTAAATTACGACGTTTATCAAGGCTCTGGAAAAGACGAAGTAACAGGTAAAGTAACACCCAAGGAACACCCAAGTAACACAAACAAGAATGATAAGAATGAAAAGAATTTTATTGGTCGGTCACAAAAAGAGACCGACCCCGGGGTAAAAGAGTTTTTAAACTACTGGGGAGAGACCTTCCAGAAAGAAACTGGACAGCCTTATGTCTTCAACTTTGGAAAGGAAGGCAAACTGATTAAAGACCTCCTCCAGGTGCATTCACTCGAAGCCCTTCAGGAGATGACAAGAGCTTTCTTCAAAGATGAGCAATGCAAGAGAAGAGGACTGACCGTTGGGATTTTCTTCCAGGAGATCAACAGACTCTTCGGTCTGAAGGCGATGAGTCCTTTGGAGCAAGCCAAGAGGGAAATAAGGGGTTAAACCGACGGAACAATGGAAACTTTAAGAAGGAAATTATCGAAAGAGATGGATAACAAGGAAAGAATAGCGTCTCTTGGTATTTCTAAAGGCTTACGATAAAACGGTTACAGTATGGTTACACCTGATTTAAAGGCTAATAAAAATCATGGAGTTAGGAAGGGAGAGGAGATTAGTAAACGCCTCTTTACCCTTAAAGAAGCGGCCCTTTATCTTGGGCGTGGCCTTCATGGGGTAAGAGATATGGTCTGGAAGGGTGAGGTCCCGGTGGTTAGGAATGGTCGGAAGATGTTTCTCGACATCCGGGATCTTGATACCTTCATCGAGAGAAATAAAACAACCTATGTTTGAGGGAACAGGGACAAACGGTCTGAATGAAGTTTCGATATCCGGGGTTAACCGTAGCCTGGAAGATTGGGAAATTGGTGCCAGGAGAAGGACATGGATTCACTTAAACCGAGGCCAACACCCGGAGTTGAAGAGTTATCCAGTTGATACGATCGTGGGCGCCATTGACTCAGTCCATGTTTTTCTCAGTGATGATGTACCTCTGGGTCGTGTGAGGTCCCGGATTGCTGGTCAGGTCCGAGAGGAGCCACTTGATGAGAATGTGGAGGTCGAGGTTATCGACTACGCCTCAAAGGAGAGGAGGTGATCGCTCTGGTAGAAAAAGCATCGAGGCCATACCCGCCTTCGATGGGGGGGCGGGGTGTATTATCCCCTCTGCTCAAAAACATATTGGAAATTTTTTTCATTTTTTTGAAACTGATTTTATGAATTGGGTTCTATCTCACTGTGGGAGGTGCGCAGATATCTATCAGGAGAAGACGACAACAGACGACAGTAACGCCATTTAGCGCCATAGCAGAGGTTATTTTCGAGGAATGGTAAACATAAGGGGTAAAATAAGCCTCCCTTGAAATCATTTTTTTGATGATAGGTTCAGCCGTAACTAACCTTTTCCCTCCGGGGTCAGAGATGGCCCTGGGGGCTTTCTCAAACGAAAGGAGGTCTATTATGCTTAGAAGTGACAGAAACGTGATCGAAGACTACATGAGGGGTGCCAATGGGAGGGCTACCTTACCGGAGATGAAGCGAGGGAAGTTTTTTATGGATTCCGCCGATCTTGCTGCCAGTGAGGTGGACGGGGCTTTGGTCGGAGGTTTTTTGGGGATCCCGATCTTTCGTAAGGCTTCCCTGGTCAATGGGATTTTTGAATACTACGACGATGCTGGAAATTTACTTTTAACAAACGCTTAACCTTTTTCCCTGCCATCGTAGGAATGGTCAGGGCTTAACTAAATTGAAAGGAGAAAATTATGGTAATTCCGCGAGACGCTTTTGACAGTAAGGAGGAGATGGAGGCTTATTTAGCTGGCAGACCATTTCCAAAGAAGGTGGAGCCGTTCCGGCCGGAGCCGACTCCGCCAGCCGTTTCAAACCAAATTAAGTCTGAAGATATTCCAGATGAAGCAATTTCGGATATCGAAGCTCGCATGAAGAATCACAGAAATGCAACCGGAGTCATTTTCACTGGTCGTGATGTGAGGGTGCAATTTGAAGGTGGTAAGTCGTTCGAGGGGTGGCTTTCCGAGGGAGACTTTGAGAAGCTCAAGGAGCGAATTCCACCGGATCGCATCGACTTGCTAAAAAAAATTAGTTTAATTTAAGGGAGGTGTGAGATGGGTGAAGGAAATGAAACCGCAAGTGGTGGCGGTGGTTCACAAGGCGGCGGTGGCTGGGCTGAAGGTGGTCCAGTAGAAAGTATGACAACGGATGCGGCAAAGGCCGAGATTAAAAGCCTTGAATCTGATTCACGTTTTGCTGGTGATGGGGAAGAAATGCCTTACTGGGATCGACAGCGAATGTTGAGAAGACGTGACGCCCTTTATAGGCAAGCTGGCCCTTCTGATCTTGAAAGGGAGAAATCAAAAAATAAACCATTGTATGATGTCCTAAAAAAACAGGGCATTACAAAAGAAAGTCTTCAACGTGATCAAGAGAAATTCCAGGATAGGTCCGATCAGTCGGAGGAAGAAAAAACGTTGTCCGCTTTAACCACCTACTTTGGAGGTGAAAAAGAAAGGGATGCTGCGATAAAAGCCGCTCAAGGAGTGGTCAAAAAGTATGCAACGGATAAAGACCTCGCATTCCTTGATTCAAGCGGTTTAGGTAATTCTCCTGAGTTGATTCAGAAGTTGGTCGAGATCGATGAGATATTAAAGCGAGGAGGGAAAAAGAAAAGATGAAGACACAAAAAGATTTGAAGAAGGAAATTTTAGAGCAAGAAATCCAGGAAGTTCCGGTTGATCCTTTGATCGAGATCAGGGAGAGGGTGGATAAAACTTTAAAAGAGAAAATTGAGGTTTTGGTTAAGAGTTTTCAAGATGAGCGTGAGAAAGGCTTGGCAGAACTTGCAGCCCTCAACCAGAGTTTGGAGGATTTGAGGGAAAAGCAAAAACCCTTATTGACTGAGAGGGCGGCGCTGGTATCCGGAATTATGGGGTTGGGCAGCAAAGGCGTTTTCAATATCGATCAAAAATTGGGATGGCTTGAAAAACAGATCAGCTCCTGCCAGGCTCAGATCGGGGAACTGTTTTCGAGACTGGTGGAAATCCCTAAATTTGATTTTTCATTTTTAAATTTCTTATATTGCCGCAGTCGTGAGCGTAGCTGTGAATAAAGTTTTTGATTTAGCCTATCCAGGCCTTTTCGGCGGCTGGGTGAATTAGAGGAATCATGGCCAGACAGAGGAAAATTAATCTTCAGGAGTTGAAGGTTTTGTCCAACAAAGGAATGTCCGGGGTTGAGATTGCAGAAACACTCGGTGTGAGTAAGGGCGCCGTTTCAAAGAACCTCAAATCTCTTACGAAGGCAATCTCTCAGGATATAGTTTTGAGACAGGCGCAAAGGATAAATGATAAGCAGCTAAGCGCCATGAGCCGTTTGGAAAAGATGGCCGGGGATATAGATCATGAACTTGAAGCGATCAATAAAGAGCTTGAGGAAAGTCCGAAAGGTGGGAAGACTGAACTTAGGGAGTTGAAGATAAAATTTAATGCAGAGGGCCGAAAGCAGATCAACTCGCATCTTGATCTTGCAAAGGCCCTCTATGACATTACAGAGGTCAGAAAGTTTCAGGAGACGGTCATTGAAGTTATCGGGGAGGTGAATGTTGAAGCGAGAGACGAAATCTTACGAAGACTCAAAGAGCGGCGAGCTCTTGGATCAGTTTTTAGAAGAAGCGAGTCTGGTATTTAATCAGAACTTAAATAAATTCCTTCCCATAGAGGAATGGGTTCAGGGCCTTGACCTGGGAGGCCGCAAGTTTACCTTTGAAGGTCATGAATACGAAATTGATATGCTGAAAGAAAACGCACCGCGCCAGTGTTATAAAAAGGGCGCTCAAATGGGGATCACAGAGATCAACGTTCTAAAGACTCTCCATGGCCTTCTCTTTGGACGCTATCCCCAGGGCGTTCTTTACCTATTCCCCACTGTTAACGATGTGACAGATTTTTCTCGTGGCCGGTTTGGCCCTCTTGTGGGTGATAACGAGGAGATTAGCAAACAGGTTCAGACGACTGATGCTGTTGGAGTGAAGAGAATTAGAAAGTCTATGCTCTATCTCCGTGGCGCACGAGTGACCGCAAAAATTGAAGGCATTAAACGGACTTCCTCCCAGTTGAAAGGCGTCCCTGTGGATAGATTGGTTTGTGACGAAGTGGACGAAATGGAGAGCGGAATGGTGGAGCTTGCCGTTGAACGGTTAGGACACTCCCTGGTTAAAGAAGAAGCCTATCTCTCCACGCCTTCAATCCCGGACTTTGGGATAGATAAGCTTTATAACGAATCCGATCAAAGAGTAAGGATGATCAAATGCTCTCATTGCGGAGGCGAGACTTGCCTTGAATTGGAATTTCCTAACTGCCTTTTAGAACTCCCGGACGGGAAGGTGATTAGGGCCTGTAAGACCTGTAAGAAAGAAATCTATCCTAAAGATGGCAAATGGGTTGCTCAGCATCCCGGACGTGAGCTTGTGGGATGGTGGATCAGTCAACTCAATTCAACCTATGTTGACCCTGGGAAGATTCTGAGAGCTTTTAATGATTCAAATAAGCGGAGCCTTCAAGAGTTCTACAACTCCAAGTTAGGAATGGCCTGGATTTCAGCAGAAAACAGATTGACGGTTCAGGATGTTTACGCTAATTGTGGCAAAAGTCCCATGTTGACACGGGCAAGCGGGCCCTGCTGCATGGGGGTTGATGTTGGCGCCCTTCTTCATGTGGTGGTGGGATATAAGCCCCGTGAAGAAGTTCTTCAGGTCTGTTACCTTGCTCAAGTATCATCCTTCAATGACCTTCATGATATTGCATCCCGCTTCAATGTGAGATGTGCGGTCATTGATGCAGAACCCGAAACTCGCAAGGCGAGAGAATGGCAGGCCTCAGAAGAGTTTCCAGTTTTCCTTTGCGACTACCAATCGACGATAACAGAAGGCAGACGTTTTGATGAGGAGAAGAAGACCTTAAAGGTTAATCGGACGGAATCGCTTGACGGGGTTCATCACATGATCGCTAACTCAGGGTTGATCATTTTTCCCAGGCGGTGCGAAGAAGTTGAAGAGTTTGGAAGACAACTTGTAAATATCGCTAAGGTGCTTGAAGAGGATCAGGAGACTGGCAGCCGAGAATATAAATACCGGAAGCTTGGCCCCGATCATTACGCTCATTCTCTCAACTACTGTATCCTTGCCTCTTCTAAAATCTCTACCATGAGTGATCCTTGGGGGAGGGAAAAGCCAAGACAGGAAAAGGCTATATGTGATTTTAACGTTTACACCTACAATGAGGACAAAAAGGGTGAAACAGATTGGAGTCCATTCGAGTGAGTCCAAACTGGAATGATCGATGTCTTAATTCGATAAGAAAAGTGGAGATTGCCAAACGATATAATATCAGATTTGGCCAAACAGAAATTTATTGTGCGAGGTGCGGGAGACCTTGCTGGCCAGGGCGACATACTTGTAGTGATCTAAGGTTAAAGTTGCTTCAAGAAAAAAAGAGAGAAAATAAAGCAGCCATTAAAGCAGAAATACAGTTCAATTATCAAAATGCTTTAACCTTGATTAAAAAATTAGGAAGAACCAAAATAGCAACCTTACTTGAAATTGATGTAAAGACCGTAAGTAATTGGATTAACAGAAGGAAAATACCATTTGAATATTTTGAACGGATTTTAACTCTATAAAAATGCGATAAGTGGGTAGGACGTATGATTTTTGAGGTATTTTGCCCCTTGAAATCATTGAGGAATTTGGGGGTTTCTGAGCCGTCACGGACAGAGGAAGGTTTGAAAAACGGGTTCTGAGACTTATTAAAGGAGGATTAATGAAAATCATAGCTACCTATGGGGGAGAGACAGAAAATTTTCAT
>PEUO01000066.1 GCA_002780715.1 Deltaproteobacteria bacterium CG03_land_8_20_14_0_80_45_14 | reverse complement strand
GGATGCTTTACCATAAAGTAATAAGCCATCATCAGGCGACGATACGCAGAAGTCGAGTTTATTTTTCGTTAAGGATTTTCTTTGGATTTATACTCTTCCATATTTGTCCTTGGTCTACTATTCCAAGTAGCCAATCGTTTCGTGTTTCGGGTTTCGAGTTTTGGTTTTTTTAACACGAGACTATAAACTCCCAACTCGAAACAGAAATCTTCTCAAATCGGACTGAGCATCTCCACAAAAGCCTGAACCCGAATCTTCAGTTGTCCAATAGAGTAGGACGGGTCTTCCACTTCAAGAAGAAGCGTTGGGATCCCTTTCGATTCGAGAGCCTGTTTCAAATCCGGATAGTCGAAAAAATGGGTTTCACAATATTTGTAAAGAAGGAAGATGACCCCCTTCGCCCCAGATTTTTGAACCTCTTTTAGAAGAGTCTCTATATGGGCATGAGCCCCTTTATATTTGGTTGGACACAAAAAGGATGTAAAGTAACGATTGGCGAGGCCCTCGATTGGATCGATATCTTCCTGTACTATGAGGCGGAGAAATCGCGCTCCACTGCAGAGATCATCCTGGACCACGATGGCGCCCGTCTCTTCGATTAAAGAGAAATAGAAGTCAGAATGGGTCATATTCCCCGCAAGAAAAATAGGAACTACATTTTCGCTCTCTTCTGTTTTTTCAGGTAATGCATTCAATAAATCGTTCAAAAGTTCGATGTATCGCTCACGATCTATCAGGCATCCTGCTCGAATGATCCGGGCAAAATCACTCCCAGAGATTTGGGCATGCCATTTTATTCTGTGGATGTAAATCTCTTGAAGTTTTTCCCTTATACGATTAAAAAGCTGGATGGAGGCATTGAGACATTGGGGAGTAATCTTTCCCACATTGGATTCCAGAAAGGTCTTAAATCGCTCTATCTCTGCTTTTAAGAAAGTACGGGAAAGTTCGGAATCTAAATGTGAGGGCATCATTAAATTGAATTGAAGAGGAGTACGTCTCTGAAGAGCCCAGATATCTGCAAGCCCTTGCATGGAGTCACAGGTATGGCTGAAAATAATTCCCTTCAAGAAATCGAGCTCCCCCTGGAGTAAACTTTCAAGGGAAGATTTTACTAAATGGCAGCAGTGAGGGGGAAGATGGGCCTGGACACGGGACATCTTAATGGGTGTGCCCATAAGACGGAAGGGAAGAGCCCCAGCCGCATGGATGAGTTCTTCCGGAACATAAGGACAGAAAAAACCAATTGGCGCCCGGTCCTTGGGGAGAAAAGGAACTATTTCCCGGTATCCTGTGGAAGTGACCGTTGTGAATTCTTTTAGTACTTTCAAAAGAGAAGTTTCTTTATCCATTAGGAGGACAGAAAATATCACCCATGTTGCTTAATTTGTAAATAGTCTAAATTCCTTGGATCCCAATTCTGTCATTCCCGTGCTTGCGCGCCGAAGCGCTTCAGCGCGCAGGCGTGCAAACGGGAATCCAGGTATTTGTCTTACAAAGAGATATGGATTCCTGCTGGAGTTTATCCCGGTGAAAACCGGGGCAGGAATGACAACAAAAAATTTCATTGTTGATGGACGTCGAGCCTTTGATGAAATATGACTTAGGAAAATAATCTAACCCAGATGAATGTTTATTTCAATATTCAGATTGAAAAATAAAATCGAATCTGTTAGAAATAAAACTCTTCATCCTAATTTGTAAATAAATCCGGGGGAGGAAAATGATGATTCGTTTTCGTAAAAATGGTTGGATGGTCATTCTGTTTTTAATACTTTTTTTAGCGGCTTTTCCAAATCAAATCTTTTCCAAGACGATTAAGACTTCCAAGACACCCAAAGCCTCCCAAAAGGCGAAGACTACCCAGAAGACCGAGACGTCCCAGGCTACCCCGACCACTTCAGGAAGCCTTCAGTGTGACGCTCAATCTGCTGTTTTAATGGATGGTCTCACGGGCCAGGTTCTTTACGAACAAAATCCAGGTTTGAGAATTTCCCCTGCCAGTTTCGTCAAGGTTATGACTCTCTATGTGGTCTATGATGCCATTCGCGCCGGACAACTTAAGACGGATGATATGGTGACAGTCAGTGAGAAAGCCTGGAGGATGCAAGGCTCGAAAATGTTCATCAAGGTTGGAGAGAGGGTGAAGGTGGAAGACCTGATGAAGGGAGTTGCCATCGCTTCAGGAAATGATGCCTGCATCGCCTTGGCAGAGCATTTGTCGGGATCCGAGGAAACCTTTGTTTCGAAGATGAATGAGAAGGCAAAACTCCTGGGATTGAAGGATTCTCAATTTAAAAATTCCCATGGGATGCCTGCTGAGGATCAATATACCACAGCCATGGATATGGCCGTATTGTCGAAACGTTATATCGAAGACCATCCGGAAGCGCTCGTCCTCCATTCCACGGTCGAATTTGAATACAATGGGATTCGGCAGGGAAATCGAAATACCCTTCTCCAGAAGAATATTGGAGTGGATGGATTGAAGACAGGCCATGTTGAGGAGTCAGGTTATCATCTGGCTACTACAGCAAAGAGAGATGGACAGAGGATGATTGCTGTGGTGATGGGTTGCGACAAAGTGAGGAAAAGGGCTCCCGAGGCGCAGAAATTATTAGAATATGGTTTTAAGAATTTTTCTACAGTAGAAGCTGTTAAGAAGGGGGCAACCTTTGGCCCTGTGAAGGTGAAGAGAGGGAAGTTGAAAGAGGTGATCCTTACCGCTGCAGAGGATGGGAGGGTAACTGTGGCAAAGGGCAAAGAGAATTTAGTTTCCACCGTTCCACAATTGCCACAGTTTATCGTTGCTCCGATTCAGAAAGGTCAGGTGGTAGCCAAAGCTCTTATCCAAAACGAGGGCAAGTTAACAAAAGAAGTCAATCTCCTTGCATCTTTGAATGTGGAGAAGAGCTTAATTCCTCCCTGGCCAATCCTTGTCGGAATCGGTTGTGGGCTTGCTATCATTATTGTCTTAGGATTTTGGTGGTTTCGCCGGCCACCGACAAAAAGACTCTAAGTTCGAAGACTATATCCCGTGAGGGCGTGAGGCGTAAGTCGTAAGCGGGTTTATTGCTGTGCTGCAGTTATGCTGTTTTGCCGTGTGGCCGTTAACTTCAAAACCGCAGCACTGCAACACCGCAATACCGCAAAACAAAGAATGACCCCTCACACCTTACGCTTTACGGACTACTCAGATGGTTTCAAAACAGATTGTGCAAGGAGAAAAGGATATTGAGATTGCTCTAAATCAAATATGCGAACAATTGCTCAGCAGGCACCCTCAATTGAATGAAATGGTCTTGGTTGGGATCCGGACCGGAGGGGTCTTTCTGGCAGAGCGGTTAAGACAAAAGGTTCTTCAAAAAAGAGGGATCGACCTTCCCACCGGAATTATTGATATCACCCTCTATCGTGATGATTGGACCAGGCTGAGTCAAACACCAGAGGTTAAGAAGACTGAGATTCATTTTCCGATTGAAGACAAGAGTGTCCTTTTAATCGACGATGTCCTCTTCACAGGGAGAACGATCCGGGCTGCCCTCGATGCTCTGTTAGACTTGGGTAGGCCTCGCCGGATAGAATTAGCCGTATTAATTGATCGGGGCCACAGAGAATTGCCCATTTGTGCTGATTATGTCGGGAAGACCTTAGAGATATCCAGGCAGGATTCTGTCAATGTGGAACTGAAGGAATTGGCAGGCATCGATCAGGTGGTCATTGAATACGGAAAATATCCTGATAATAAGAAATCCAATTTTCAACGTTCAAAATCCAAAGTGGCGATCTAATGCAAATTTTTTTTAACGCTATGCTCTCTGCGCTCTGCGCTTTGCGTTTTTAATCCTTGATCGAGGTATCTTCTTCGTTCCCCTCAAGGTTTCCTGCTTCTGATTCCTAAATAGTGAGAGCCCCCTTTAAACTTTATTTTTAGGCTTCCCGCCGCAAAATCAAAACAGGAGACTGGTCGAAGTGTCAATAAACAAGCCCGACGGTTGGAAATTGCTATAAAATTAAATTTTTGGTATAAATAGGTCAACTTTCGGGGGCGGTTGAAACAGGGGGTGAAAGAATTTAAGATCGGAGTCAAAAACGAACCTCACAGAAGCCAGCTTTTTTGCGATGGGGAAGGAACAAAAACTGAAATGATTGAGTTTAAAAATTGGTTGGCCTCGTCTGGGAGAACGGGGAAAAAGTAATAAGGAGAGATCCGAATGAAGAGATTTTACGTTTATATTGATGCCTCTGTCATTGGTGGTTGCGAAGATAGCGAATTTGCTGAAGCGACCCTTGCTTTGTGGCAACTGTTCATCCGGGGAGTCTACATAATGGTTCTCTCGGAGCATACGTTGCGGGAGCTTCAAGGGGCGCCTCAAAGCGTCCGGAATCGCCTCCTTGAAATACCTGAGGCCCATCAGATCATCCTTTCGGATACGGCTGAAGCGGATACGCTTGCAGAGGCGTATCTATCCCACGGTATTGTAGGCCCGGGCAGTCGATCAGATGCTCTTCATGTGGCATTGGCAACAATTGGCCGTGTTGATGTTCTCGTCAGTTGGAATTTCAGGCATATTGTCAATCTTGGTAGAATTCGATTGTTCAATGCTGTAAATTTAGAACAGGGTTATGGTTTGATCGAAATTCGTACTCCGAAGGAGGTGTTATCCGGTGGAAAAGACGTTTGATGCGGTAGCTTGGATGCGAAAGCGACGGGAAGAAATTGACAAGGAGGACCAGGGACTTTCCTGGGAAGAGAAACATGAAAAAACCCGGAAGCTTCTCGAAAAGGATCCCCTTTGGGAAAGTCTGAGGAAGCGCTTTGTTGAGCCAACATCGGTTCCGTTTGGGAAGACCAAGGCCCATAAACAGAAAGTTACCGAAAGACATCCCGATTGAGCCTTTCATTTAATCCCCTTTGATGGCCTTCCCGGTGATCTTCGGTCAACTTCTCCCGGATCTTAACCTGTGGTCCTTGCCCCAATCCCAAATTGGGGTCAAAATTGGGGTCAGGTCTATTTTGTTGACATAAAATTGGGGTCAGGTCTATTTTGTTGACATAATCATTATTATTGCGGTATAGGATACCCATGGCACGTCCGTTGCGTATAGAATTTCCAGGTGCTGTCTATCACATCACGAGCAGAGGAAACGAAAGAAAGGCAATTTTCAGAGACGATCAGGACCGAAAGATGTTCTTGGATACCCTTAAGGATGTTAGCCTTCGATACAATTGGCTCTGCCACGCCTACTGCCTGATGGGCAATCATTACCATCTGCTCATTGATACACCCGACGGAAATCTTTCGATAGGCATGCGGCAGTTGAACGGTATCTATACCCAAAGATTCAATAAGCGGCATGGCAGGGTAGGGCATCTCTTTCAAGGAAGGTTTAAGGCAGTTCTGGTGCAGAAGGATAGTCATCTTCTGGAGGCGTGCCGATATGTGGTACTCAATCCGGTCCGTGCGAAAAAGGTGCAGAGACCTGAAGATTGGATCTGGAGTAGTTATGGGGGGACAGGCGGACGCACGAAACCGCGCCCATGTCTTGAGACAGATTGGGTATTAAGCCAGTTTGGTTCCAAAAGGAAGGTAGCAGAGGCTGGCTATAGGAGATTTGTCAGGGAAGGAATTGGGGCTGAATCGATGTGGAATAGTGTGAGGGCGCAGAGTATTTTTGGGGAGGGTGATTTCATAGAAAGCCTACGTGACTATGTGAGAGGAAGAAAACAGATTCCGGAGATAGCGAAGAGCCAGCGATTCATGAACAGCCCTCCTTTGAGAGACATTTTTAGATCGGAGGTGCTTCGAGATAAACGGAAAAGAGACAAGAGCATAGGCGAGGCAGTCTTTGAACATGGATACACTCAGAGGGAGGTTGCCGACCATTTAAGGATACATTTTACTTCTGTCAGCAGAATTTTAAGGGCAAAAGACGAAATGCTAACAAAATAGACCTGACCCCTTATGCTCCGTGAGTACTTATCAGGACTTCCGCTTCGCGACCGAGCGGCTGCGGCCGATGTTTTAGACGCAATTCGGGAACATGGGCTGCAAGCTCCTGGAGTCCGATTCAAGCAGATCCGAGAAAAACTTTGGGAATTTTATGTTGAAGCTGGGGCCTCATATTGTATCTTTTATGTCACCGTAACCGGCCCAATGATGGTTCTTCTCCATGCTTATAAGAAAAAAAGCCAAAAGGCTCCAGTTCAAGAGATCGAGACTGCCATACGGAGAATGAAGGAGGTGTTACATGAATCCTAAGAAGAAATGGATGGGATCAGGTATTGAAGAGTTGGTGGCCCAGGAAATGAAGGATCCTGCCTTCCGAATGGCGTTTTCGGAAGCACGGACCAAGCGAATTAAGAAAGCGCTTGGGGAGATGATTCGTAAGGCCAGGGAAAGCCAGGGTTTAAGCCAAGCTGCTTTGTCTAAACGGGCCAGAACAACCCAGACAGTTATTTCGCGCATTGAGAACCTCAATACACCCTACCTTCCAAGCGTGGGAGTACTTGCACGCCTTGCGGGTGCTTTGGGTGCGCAAATAGAAATCACTTTTATTCCTGGTGAAAGAGCAATATCATCCAAATACAGACTCCGTGTATCATCGGGAACCTAACAAGAATAGGGGGGAGGCAGAAATGAAGTCACCTGTTCTTGAAACATTTTTGGTGGGCCTTGTTGTTGCTTCGTTACTTACTTAGAAAATAACTTTCAAATCCCCCCTTGCCCCCCTTTTCTAAAGGGGGGTGCGGGGGAATTATCAATTTTCATGGTTCGAGGGTGACGAATCCGTCATGAAAAATTAGTTAGAAACAATAGCAGAAATGGGGCGAGCCCGAAGGGCCAAAGAAGAAGAAAACAAATTCCTAAGAAAAAGGCTGAAGGCAATGGGCTTTTCGGATAAGGAAATTAATGAAAACCTCTAACACTGTAAACGTCTTCGGGGTCAGGCTGGCAAACATGCATTTAGTATAGAGAGCAGGTGTCATCCATAAAAAAGTTGGCTCCCCAAACAGAATACCGCACAGCGCATGGCGCATCCATCCTTCGTCCCGCCTTGCGGGACTACGGAGGGCAGGTAGGGCATAGCGCACCTGTGCGCTGAAGCGCTCCGGCGCGCAAGCGCATAACGTATGGAGGTTTGACGGTACATTTGTCAGCCGCATGGCTGCAAATACCGAGACAAGGGAGGCCATCTATAAGTAGTCATCAAGTACTAAAATGCTTATAGGGCTTCGGGGACGTACTTAAGTTATTTAAACTTCTTAACCACCGATGGCTGCATCATAATGGTGGGCAATTTTGACGTGGACGTACGACATCAACAGAGAATTGGCCCTCCTCCACTGGAAATGCGGAATGATACGCCCGACACGCTCAGAGGTCTGAAGATGCCCCACCTCTTGACAGCGTTTTAGAACTTGCTATAATTATATCAGTTATAACAATTGATATAAGGAGGGACTAAAATGTACAAGACAATTTCGGCTCTCAAAGCCAGGCAAAATCTTGGCCAGGTGATGAATGAGGTGGCGCTCAAAGGAGACGAGTATATCATTGAGCGGGCCGGGAAACCTCTTGTGGCAGTGATTCCTATAGAAAAATATCAGTCCCTTCAGCAGGAATGGGATGAATTCTTTGAAAGCGTAAGCGCAATGAGCGCTAACATTAAAGAGGAAGACTATGAAGTCGTAAACAGGCTCGTTGATGAAGCGGTACGTGCTTATAGAAAACCAAAAGCCAAAAAACGATGATCAGAGTTGTTTTGGACGCCAACATCTTTGTCAGCACGGTACTGAAATCCCATTCCAACCCGGCTAAAGTTTTTCAACTGGCAAAAGAGGGTAAAGTAACTCTGATTTCATCAAAGGACATCCTCTCGGAAGTCAAGACCGTGCTCTTGTATGCCAAACTCCGGAAACTCCACCGCCGCACGCCAAGAGAGATTGACGAATTTATTAAAAGAGCGACCCGGGTTAGTTTCATTGTCCCGGGCACAACAAAGATCCAGGAGATCAAAGATGATCCAGCGGACAACAAATACCTGTCTGCCGCTATCGAAGGAAAAGCAGACTTTATTGTTTCCGGAGATCATCATCTCAAAGATCTGAAAATCTTTCAGGGAATCAGGATCCTGGACCCTTCAACCTTTTTAGTATTAATGACAAAGGCTTAGATGAAGAAGAAATCCTCAAAATCCAAGGTCCCTGCCGATCAAGATAAAGAATTCAAAAAAGGAATTGGAAATTGTAAGAGCTGCTTTAAGACAATGGATAAACTAAAGGAATTATCTTCCGGCCAGAAATCCAAAGGCGAAGGCGGCGAATCCTAAAAGCCCCTGGAACTCCCAATTCGATTTCGGTTTCCCAACCTCGGCCAACTTCAACGCCGTATCCGTGAGTTCTTTTTCTTTCTCAAAAGCGATCCGGTAGACATTTCTCAGAAAACACGTGTCCGTGTTTCGTGTCCGTACCCCATTTTGCAGAAAATAGCATGGTGCACCCATCTTTCGTCCCGTCTTGCGGGACTACGGAGGCCAGGTAGGGCATAGCGCACCTGTGGGCTGAAGCGCTCCGGCGCGCAAGCGCATAACGTATGGAGGTGTGACGGTACATTTGTCAGCCGCATGGCTGCAAATACCGAGACAAGGGAGGCCATCTATAAGTAGTCATCAAGTGCTAAAATGCATATGCCCTCCGGTTTTAGGCGAGCCAGTCGGGCGTCGTTCGTGAGGAAACCCTCTGCTTTTTCACTTAGAGCTGTGGCGATAAGGAGTGCATCGGGGGTGCGGATCATATACCTGGCTCGCAGGCGAGCTGCTTCCTTTGCGATAAAATAGTTCGGGGGTATTAGAGAGGTATTAGGAAGAGAGAAAAGAAAGCGCTCAAAGGCCATGACTTGATCCTCTCGCCCTTCGGCGAAGGGCTGGATTAAAAGTTCTGTTACAGAGATCGTGGATACTACCGCTTTGAGTAAACCTCTTGCAATACTTGCAATGGCGGCCTCAGTCAGATCGGCATAAGGTTCAACATTTTCGAGGTGATAGATAAGGATAGAGCTATCTAATCCTATTTTTGTAAGCCTTTTTAATTCTGATAAAAACTTCGTCTGCCTTATTCCCACGACTGACGTTCCTTTTCCAGATAGCGCACCACTGCCCGCTGACTCTTGCCCCATGTCCCCTTCAGTGAGCCTCGAGTTGCGCGGGCATACTCTTGTGGGCGTGTCAGCACTACCCTTCCTCCCTCGAATGTAACGAGAAGTTCCTCGCCCTCCTTTACCCCTAATGCCTCGCGCATCTCTTTCGGGATCACGAATTGCCCTTTCTTGCTTAGTCTTACTGATTTCGTAGTAGTCATACTATTTTCTCCTTGGTTTGATTATAATCGATGGGTAGGAATCTTGCAAGGATAAAATTTAGAAGCAGCGATTCCGCAATAGACTAGTTCTTGATCGAAGTATCTTCTCCCAATTCTCCTCCAGAGCCTAATGCCTCCCTCACCATTCTGCAGATTCTGGCAAATGCCTTGGTCTCTGCCATGGACCGTTCACGCGGCCTGTCCAGAGGAATGGAAATAATTCGAATGATACGGCCTGGGCGGTGAGAAAGGACAACTACCCGGTCAGACATGAAACAGGCTTCAGAAATGGAATGGGTCACCATCAGGATGGTTTTCCTTGTTTTTGCCCAGATATCGAGTAAGAGCATCTGCATCGATTTTCGAGTCAAATCATCCAGGGCGCCAAAGGGCTCATCCATCAAGAGAAGAGGAGGGTCCAAAGCAAGGGCCCTGACAATTGCCACTCTCTGTTGCATTCCTCCAGAGAGTTCTTTAGGATAATAAGGCCAGAATTTCCTGTCCAGGCCTACCATCTCCAATAACAATTCAATCCTTTTGATCTGCTCTCCTTTTGGAAGTCCACTTTTTGCAATCCGAAAGGGCAAAAGGCAATTTTCAAAGGCACGATACCAGGGAAAAAGGGTGGAATCTTGAAAGACAATTCCATATCCCCTTGCTTGCCTCAGTTCTTGAGGCGTCTTCTCTTCGATAAGGATCTCTCCTTCAGAAGGGCCGCCCTCATCGCCGATATCTCCCAAAAGTTCAAGAAGCGTACTCTTTCCTGATCCAGACGGGCCAATCAGAGAGATAAACTCGCCCTGGGCGACCTCCAGGTTGACTCCCCCCAGAGCTTCCACATCACGGTCTTTAAAATGTTTCTTCACATTGATCAGACGGATGGCGACAGGAGGAATAGATTCTGAATGCATCAACGTTCTTCCTTCCAAATCTCTAGAAAGTAATCAGACAGAGCGGAGTTGAAATCTGAGACTTTTTTCTGAAAACTTTTTGTTTGAACATCAACTGTCCAGGCGCTCCAATCTTCCTTTTTCGGATCCATCCTCAGAATCTGCATTTCCCAGAGGGTATGGATTGAATATTGTACGGGGTTTTCCAAACTCTCTCCGATGTCACCGATACAGCACATTCGGGCCCCCTGGTACCGGTGAAGCGCTTTTTCATAAAGTTTCTTCGTTGTAATAGAACCGGGGCTGATGATGGAAAGGTCGGTGAGCGGAAGCCCTGGTAGGTTTCCAACTTTTGAGACCTCAAAGATGCATTGAGAAAAAACAGGTATCAATTCTACATTCTTCTTCAGGCATTCTTGATAAATTCTCTGGATACCCTCCAGGCTACCGCATGCCGTAATGACATAGACCTGCTTTGGCAGGTGATGGGCAAATCCGTTTCTTAAAAAGTAGGCGATCGTTGAACCCGAAGCAATGGCTGTATCTGGGATCAGCCAGGTATTTCCCTGATATTCTCCGATGAAGTTTTGCGCATGAATCTCCCAGTCCGTGTTTTCTTGGTTGAGGACCCTTTGAAGTTTGATAAAACCGGTTGGGAGGAGCAGACGGTCGTAGGGTGGGGCGTTCCCGAATGCGCATTGGAGATCGAAAGGGTAGGCGCCCCTGAGAATAATGTATTGAGATAATTCTTCGCCGCTGAGTTGTTCAAAGAACAACTCGTTGAAAGATTTGGCAATGTAGCGAATCATATTGAATTTTGGCCGACCGCTAATCCCCCTTCCAAGGAGAAATTGTTGACCGACATCGCTTTCGATGACATAAATCAAAGGCGGGATGGTCGGGTCATTTCGGAGATGGCGTACCTCCCATGCCTTGGCGCTTCCAATAGCATTGACGCTGTAAAGGTTTCCCACATTTTCCAAAAAGGTACGAGATGTCATGCAAAGCCTCCTTCGAATACTGAAGTTTATCAGGAAATCAGACAATCAGGGTGCAGGATACCAGAATATCAGGAGATCAGGGAAATTCGTCTAAAGGACTTAATCTGACATCCTGTTATCCTGATATCCACTTTACCTGGTAACCCGATGTCCTGGTAACCATCTTTGTTTGAATTATTTAGGCATTACCCCGCTTGAAAATTTCTCTGTATAAAACTTTTTCACATCCGGCATCTTCTCTAAGAGACCGGCCTTGAA
Organism: Deltaproteobacteria bacterium CG03_land_8_20_14_0_80_45_14; assembly: GCA_002780715.1. Classification (GTDB taxonomy): domain Bacteria; phylum Desulfobacterota; class BSN033; order BSN033; family UBA1163; genus UBA1163. The sequence continues at coordinate 22,924 of PEUO01000066.1, read as the reverse complement.
CATATCCTTGGCTATATTTTCCCATTTCTTCGGGAGAATGTAACCCAAGCCATTCTTTTTTGTATCAGGCGTAATCATTAAAGCCTTCATCGTAGCCACGGCATCCATCTCGTGGGCAAAGTCAAGACCTTCGTTAATCTTTTTCAAAATTTCAAAGGTCTCTTTGGGATTTTCAAGAGCCCATTGGAATCCCTTATATCTTCCCGTCACTGCGGCTTGGACGGCATCCGGATATTTTTTGATGATTTCTTCTGTGGTGAAAAGGACGTTATCCATCCAGTCAATCCCCAGATCTTTATAGTCGGTCGTATAGAATGTTTTTCCCATTTTTTTCGTCTCACGCTGGGCCGTGATCAATTCGTTATAGGTCATCGCAGAGGCGATTGGCCAAGTTCCAGCCAGCCATGGCTTGATATCCCCACCCTGGTTTTGGATGGTAAACTGCTTCTCCCAACCCTTGCCGACGGCACATTTTGCCTTGGCATCATATCCAATCCAGATGCCGAAGTCTCCTTTGATATCTTTGGCTGATTTGATTGGCTTCCAGCTGATGATCCTCATGGCGCTGGTTTGAAAATCAACGCTTAGGACAACCAGATCGATTCCTTCCTTTTCTCGCGCCCGGATGATATTTTCTGGGTAGTCATTCCCAAAGGCAATGTTCCCAGCTCTCACCGCAGCAACGACCTTTTGAATTGGAGAGATTCCAGGTCCTCCCTGGACCTCTTTCACTTTCACCTTTCCATAAAAACCTTTATCCACCGCCACCCAGCCGCCTGCTGATTCCATATGAACAAACCAGGCTTCATGGACGATGGCCTCCTTTTCTTGACCGATGGCATAACAGGGCAGACTGACCACCGTCAACAATATAAAGTATGATAAGAATCTTTTCATGTTTTTCCCTCCTCCTTTCTTTTAGAACGCAGAGCGCATAGAGCATAGCGCATGGCGTTTTGATTCCGAACTACGAATCACCTCCTCTCTTCAGAGATATGCCAATCAATAGTATGTTTTTCAATGAGGGTGATTGCCCCGACAAAGGAAAGTCCCAATAAAGAACAGGCAATAATGCTGGCGAAAACCCTGGGGGTATCCATGATGTAGATGGCGTCCACGATGAGAAATCCCAATCCCCGATAAGCTCCAAATACCTCCCCCACGACCGCACCGATCACGGCCAACGTCCAGGCGACTTTAAAACTAGCAAATATCTGTGGGAGGGCAAAGGGGAATTGAAGATACCAAAATTTTTGCCATCTGGATGAATGATAAGAATCCATCCATTTCATCTCTGATGCGCCCACGGAAGCAAGGGCCTTAAAGGTTGGTCCCAAGACTGGGAAGAAAACACAGATGATGGCGGTCACCACCTTGGACCCCATACCACTCCCAAAGATGATCACAATGGGTGCGGCGATGGCAACGATTGGCGTACTGTTCAGAATCACTGCATAGGGATAGAACATTTCTTTCAAAGGCCGGTACCAGAGAAAAAGAATGGCTGTCGCAATAGCAGAAAAAGACCCGACGATGAAGCCGACCCCTGCCTCCAGGAGAGTCATGAGTGTGTGGTTGGCGAGGAGTTGAAATTTAGCGATGATATAAGCGATGATTGTAGTCGGTGTGGGAAGAAGATATTTAGGTATCTCCAGCCATCTGACCAAAAGTTCCCATAACAATAAGATACCAAGGATGGAACCAATGGAATAACGATTCATCTTTTAAATTTGGAATGACCTGTTCCGGGTTTCGGGTTTCGAGTTTGAGGTTTATAACTTGAAACTTCAAACTTGCAACTCGGAACTGATTTTAAAGACGGTCCTGACTCATAAACCTGCCTTGATAAAAGGCTTTTCCTTCAGTGCGCTCGAGGATGATCTGACAGATTCGGACACCTGGTTTAAGAACCAGAGGAAACGGCACCAGGTTTCCGATCTCCAGCACCTGGCGATTGTTAATCCCGGGTTGAACGAATCCCGCGGTCATATGAATGACCAGGCCCATTCGAGCAAAGCGGCTCCTTCCTTCAAGCCAACCGCAAATATTGGAGGGCAGTTTGACCCTTTCCCGGGTAATCCCCAAGACCGTCTCACCTGGCATCAGGGTGAAAGATTCTTCCGCCTCGAGACGTTCAGTGAGTTCTTCAACCGAAATGCTATCTTCAACGATACAGGCATTTCTCAGTTTCTTAAAAACCCTGAACTCGTTTCCCAAATGGAGGTCAATGGAACCTGGACCCACCTGGTCTTCCTGAAAAGGTTCAATCTCGATGGTTCCCTGCTTGATCTCCCTCAAAATTTGTTCTCTTGTCAGGACTCCCATAAAATGATCCTCCATTTACCCCGTTAGAAATAATGCCCCGCTGCTCTGGAGCGGGGTTAGATTTTAGAATAATTCCGGCGGGGTTTAATGCCCTGCTGGAATTTCTAACGGGGTTTACAACCAAACTCCTCCCCTCCCTTGGTGGGAGGGGATATTTACAGTATTCTCCATCAGAGGAGGAAAGGAAATAAGAGATATTTCATATCCGGGAAGCTCCACTTTCCAAGCAAATAGCTTCAGTTGATGTTGAAGAAGATGAAATCCCCCGATGATATTCCTGAATCGACTTCACAGACATCCCTCTCTTCAAGGATTCAATGCCATTGACGACAGCCTCTGCGCCAGAGAGAGTGGTGATACAGGGAATGTTATGGGCTACGGATTGGCTTCGTATGGCTACTTCATCTGCCTTGGGTTTCTTTCCACTTGGGGTATTGATCACCAGATTGATCTTTCCATTTTTAATTTGATCGACAATATCCGGCCTGCCTTCACCGACCTTGAATACAGTTTTGACAGGAATTCCATTGTTGGCCAAGACCTTAGCGGTTCCTTTGGTGGCCACGATCTCAAATCCGAGATCAACCAATTTCTTAGCGGGAAAGACGATAGACCGTTTGTATTTGTTCATGACGCTGATGAAGACCTTTCCTTTAAGAGGGATGTTGAGCCCGGCGCCAATTTGAGATTTTGCAAAGGCCATCCCGAAATCGGTATCAATCCCCATCACCTCTCCAGTGGATTTCATTTCCGGACCCAACACAGTATCCACCCCATAAAAACGATTAAATGGAAAGACCGATTCCTTTACGGCGATATGGTGGATTTCGACCTCTCCCCGGATCCCCAATTCATGAAGCTTTTTCCCCGCCATCACCTTGGCAGCCATTTTTGCCCAGGGAATTCCTGTCGCTTTGCTGATGAAAGGAATAGTTCTGGAGGCTCTTGGGTTGACTTCCAGAATATAGATGCTATCATTTTTGATCGCATATTGAATATTCATCAAACCAACAACCTGGAGTTCCTTAGCTAAGGCATAGGTGTTTCGTTTCAACCCTTCGATCAAATCATCGGTCAGGGAATAGGGAGGGGTGACACAAGCGCTGTCCCCAGAATGGATCCCGGCCTCTTCAATATGCTCCATGATTCCAGCGATGACGCAAGCTTCTCCATCAGCAATAGCATCGACATCAATTTCAATGGCATCCTCTAAAAATTTGTCGATGAGAATGGGATGTTCGGAAGAAGCCTCCACCGCGCGGCGAGCAAAACCCTTTAAGGCTTCCTCATCGTAAACGATCTCCATGGCCCTTCCCCCTAATACGTAAGAGGGCCTCACGACGACCGGATAGCCAATCTCTTCCGCAACCCTTCTCGCCTCCTCCACCGAATTGGCAGTGCCATTTGATGGTTGGATGAGACCCAATTTCTTGAGAAGGGTTTTAAAGCGTTTTCGATCTTCAGCCCGATCGATATTGTCAGGAGTCGTTCCAATAATTTTCACTCCACCCCTCTCCAAGGGAATAGCCAGATTGAGAGGGGTTTGGCCTCCAAATTGGACGATGACTCCATCGGGTTTTTCGACATTGATGATATGGAAAACATCTTCAAAGGTAAGGGGTTCGAAATAGAGTTTATCAGAGGTGTCATAATCCGTCGAAACTGTTTCCGGATTGGAGTTTACCATGATCGTTTCATAACCCAATTCTTTTAAGGCGAAGGAGGCATGGACGCAGCAGTAGTCGAATTCGATCCCCTGGCCAATTCGATTGGGACCTCCCCCTAAAATCATAATCTTTTTTCTCGAAGAAACCTCGGATTCATCTTCTGTTTCATAAGTCGAATAGTAATAAGGGGTATAGGCTTCAAATTCCGCCCCACAGGTATCCACCAGTTTGTAAGTGGGGAGAATTCCTTTCTCCTTTCGCATGTTTCGGAGAGCGGTTTCATCAAAACCGAGCAGGTAACCCAGTTGGCAGTCAGAAAAACCAAACTCCTTTGCTTTTCTCAAAAGAGATTCTGGGAATTGAAGTTGATCGGGAATCAAGGTCTTTTTCCAGAGTTCTAGGTCCATCACCTTCGTTCCATAAGAGCGAATCTCCTTTTCAAGGTCTGTGATTTCTTGAATATTGGTAAGAAACCAGGGATCGATCTTCGTCAGCTCGTGGATCTCCTTCACCTTCATCCCCAAGAGGAAAGCATGTCGAAGATAAAAGATCCTTTCCGCATTCGGTGTCGAGAGCTTTTGCCTTACCTCTTCAAGGAGGTTGGACCGCATGGCTTCATTCAATATCTCCGTGGGGAAGGGGAATTTATCCTTTCCATCCGCTCCCAGGCCGTGTCTTCCGATCTCCAAAGAGCGAAGTCCTTTTTGAAGGGCTTCCTTGAAAGTCCGGCCAATCGCCATGGTTTCACCCACTGACTTCATCGAAACGGTCAGCGTAGGATCTGCTCCAGGAAATTTTTCGAAAGTGAATCTTGGAATCTTCACCACACAATAGTCGATGGTAGGTTCAAAACAGGCAGGCGTTTTTTTCGTAATGTCGTTGGGGATTTCGTCGAGAGTATATCCCACCGCCAACTTTGCTGCCATCTTGGCGATTGGGAATCCAGTGGCTTTGGAGGCGAGGGCCGAAGAGCGCGAAACCCTGGGGTTCATCTCAATAATGACCATTCGTCCATCTTCAGGACGGATCGCGAATTGGATGTTAGACCCTCCGGTCTCCACCCCAATTTCTCGAATGGCTCGAATCGCTCCGTCTCTCATCCTCTGATATTCTTTGTCGGTCAAAGTTTGAGCAGGGGCAACGGTGATGCTATCACCCGTATGGATGCCCATGGGATCAAAATTTTCAATGGAACAGATGATGACGACATTGTCATGGAGGTCCCTCATCACCTCCAGTTCAAATTCCTTCCAACCGAGAACAGACTCTTCAATCAGAATCTCACCCGTCATGCTCCACTCCAGTCCACGAGCCGCTATCTCTTCGAATTCTTCAATATTGAAGGCCACTCCACCCCCTGTCCCTCCCAGAGTGAAACTGGGCCGGATGATCAGAGGAAAACCAATCTCCTTCGCCACCCCCGATGCTTCAGAGAGAGAATAGGCCAATCCGCTTCTGGGAAGATCGAGGCCGATCTTCTTCATCGATTTCTTGAAGAGATTTCGATCTTCTCCTTTCTTGATGGCTTCATATTTAGCCCCGATCATTTGAACGTCATATTTCTGAAGAACTCCGGATTCATAAAGGGCGACGGAAACATTGAGGCCGGTCTGACCGCCTAAAGTGGGGAGAAGGGCGTCCGGTCTTTCCCTTTCAATAATCTTTTCTAATATTTCTGGAGTGATGGGTTCGATGTAAGTCCGATCAGACATCTCAGGGTCGGTCATGATCGTAGCGGGGTTGGAATTCACCAACACGATTTCAAATCCTTCTTCCTTCAAAGCTTTGCAGGCCTGAGTGCCGGAGTAGTCAAATTCACAGGCTTGACTGATCACAATGGGTCCGGAGCCGATGATCAGGATCCTTTTGATGTCTGTCCGCTTAGGCATTACCTTATTCCAATAAGACAAAAATTTCGTCAAAACGGGAACGGCAACGATGCCCGTATAGTTATTCGGTTAGGTCGTTGGTTTTAAGGACTTGACGTAACCCTTTGACGTAAAACGAAACGGGCTTCCTAACCTTAACCCAAAAGACTCTTTTGCCCATTATGTTGAATTCAATTCCATCATCCTAATAAACTCGCCGAAGAGATTCTGCGTATCATGGGGCCCTGGAGAAGCTTCGGGGTGATACTGAACGGAAAAGATTGGAAATCGCTTGTGCCTCATCCCCTCCAGGGTTTGATCGTTGAGATTAATCTGGGTGAGTTCGACTTCTTCCGGATCCAAAGAATTAGGGTCAACACAGAACCCATGGTTTTGGGAAGTGATCATCACCTTACCCGTTTTTAAATCTTTGACAGGTTGATTGGCTCCCCGATGGCCAAATTTCAACTTAAACGTTCTTCCTCCAAGGGCTAATCCAAGAAGCTGGTGTCCCAGGCAGATTCCAAAGATCGGTTTTTTCCCAATCAGTTGGCGGACCGTTTCAATGGCATAGGGAACTCCCTCGGGGTCACCTGGACCATTGGATAAAAGAATTCCGTCCGGGTGATAGGAGAGAATGGATTCTGCTCCGGAGGAAGCGGGAAGAACAGTGACCTCACAGTTCCAATCGCAAAGGGAACGAAGGATATTATATTTGACCCCATAGTCCAGAGCGACCACCTTAAAACGAGATTTGGAGGTCAAGGACTGAGGATTGGAATAGGAAAATTGAGAATCGTTGCCACTCGTCCATGGGAAAGGTTTCTCACAGGTCACTTCTTTGACCAAGTCCCGGCCGATCAGACCCGGGGAGGTCTTGGCCTTTTCAATCAGGCGATCTCGGTTGAGATCTTCCGCGGAGAGGACAGCTTTCATGGCGCCCGCCAAGCGGATATGCTTGGTGATCGCCCGGGTATCCATGCCCTCCACCCCCATCATGCGGTGATTGATCAAATAGTCAGAGAGGGATTTATCTCCCCGCCAATTGCTGAAAATGGAGCTGTTCTCTTTGACGATGAACCCTTCTACCTTCGGTCCTTTGGATTCGATATCCTCTTCATTGATTCCATAGTTTCCAATAAGGGGATAGGTCATGGTGACGATCTGACCTTTGTAGGAAGGATCGGTGAGGATCTCCTGGTAGCCGGTCATGCTGGTATTAAAAACAACTTCTCCTGTCTTTTCTCCCAAAAACCCGAAAGACCATCCTTCGAATACAGCCCCATCCTCTAAGGCCAATATGGCCTTTTGTTTTGATTTCATCGCATCACTGCCAAAAATCTCCCCTCCCTCGGCGGGAGGGGAGTAAATTGAAATTTCATACTTCGGCGCGATCTCCCCATAAAAAAAGACCCCCGATCCCGAATGAACAGGGTCGAGGGTCTTTAAGTTGTTTCACTCGTTTGATCATATAAAATTTCTTTACCCCGTTTTTAACTTTTTACCACACCCATTGCTAATTGTCAACCCTTCGACAACTTGCCCTCGGCCTGAGCGGCTCAATTGAGTTTGCCGGAGTCTCGGGCCGAAGGCTTAGAGTTGACCCTGAGAAGGCATTTAACCGCTCCCCCAAACGGTGGAGGTTTGGCGCCCTCGAATGGGTCAAGATGTTCGATCACCTCTTAGGCATACAAGTATATCTTTGTCTTGGTGGGCCTGGCCATTAGTTTTTCAATTTTGGCCTGGATTTTTTTCCTCTCTGGATTCTTTTCCCACAGCTTCCAATCCTCAACGCTTTGCCATGTGGTGATCACAATATAGTTATGAGGGTCATCCTGTGCCCGAAGCGTTTCCCCTGAGATATAACCCTTCGAGGGAATTGCCTTGGATCTCAATTCCCTGAGCATTTTTGCAAAATCCGATTCTTTTCCCTTCTTCACCTTTCGATCGATGATGATCCTCACTGCCATGTTCTCCACCTCCCCGTCTTTTTAGGATCATACCAAGTCTCTTCGGAGATTTCAAGTAAAATTTATTTTATGGTATAATTCCCCAGTTACGGGATCCGATTGCTGCCGCAACATGTAACTCAGCCCTTCAGGGCTGCCGCCAGTCCATGAGGGCCTCTGGCCCGGAGGGATGAATCAGGGCTGAAGCCCTGAGTTACACCATTGACCGAAAGGTTTATGTTCAGAAACTGAGAGGTTACCTTATGGTGTATTATTAAATAAATTAAAAGGCAGGGGAGAGGGCGTCCGTGCCCTTGGGGATCATTCTCGTCTTCGAGATGTCCTCTGCAACTTTTCCCCGGGGAGGTGACCGCCGATGCCAGGTTTTGCCCCCCTGCCCAATTCCTTTTCAAAAATCAGTGCAAATTGAAGAATTAACATTTCAAAATTAGCAATGATATTTAGACTTTTAATGCTAATTGGCAATTGGTCATTGTTCATTTTACAATGATGCTTTAGTGGTAGCCCTCCAGTTCTCCCTTCGGTAATATCCATCGAAAACTCTTGGGGGTGAGAGTTTGCAGATGTCCATCGATCATCGCTGTGAGATGGCCGTTCTCCCTGGAGATACCGAGACCGAAGATTTTCTCCAGGTTCATAAGACGTTCCATGATTTCTTCCCACTTTTTGTCGTCGATCGGGTGTGCTGCACAACTTTTGTACTGGGCCTCTTCCAGTCTACCCTTGGGGTCGTAGAAGAGGATCTCCCCGGCGGAAGCGCCGGCCAAGATCTTTCCACCACGGTAAGGGGAATCCATTCGATGGAGGATTCCATCATTCCCCCAGGAAAGCCCTAACATGATCACTGACCCTCCCATGAAGGCCTGGCAGAGGTGTTCATAGGCAGTGCCTACGATGTTTACCTGCAATCCAGGACCTCTCGGATCGCTCACCGCACAGACCCACCCGCGGTCTACTACATTGCCAAGAATATTGAAAGTCCCTCCTTTTGCAGAGTATCCCGTCACTTTGCCTACATCACCATGAATCTCCAGTGTGCCAGAATGCATGACCATTCCGGTAAAATTCTGTGCCTGGCCGTGTATCCGCACCAGGGCGCCCATATTGAAGGCGCCGCAATATTCACCCGGGCTTCCATAAACGTCCAGGCTCGTGTCTGAGGTGTCCCCAGAGCCCATACCCATCCCTATGCCACGTTGGCCTTCCACTCTGTAGACGATGAATCTTCGCCACCCCATCCGATGTGCGTGATCGAGGAAACAGCTCAGCACCCGTAGAGGGTCCACTCCTTCAGGCTGAAATCCTCGGGCATCCACTATTAGCGCCTGGTTCGTATCTTCCGGTGGTTTCAATTTTCCAGCGTCCTCCAACGTAACGCGGAGCATCCCGCTTCCACCATTCATGCGATCCAGCAACGAATTGATGTGCTCGCGTACGATATGAATTAAAGCTCCTCTGTCTTTTCCTCCGGTATTCCAGCCGGCTAAATGGTCATGAATTTGGGTCAGCTTCTCAACCGCCTGCAAAGGCGGAAAAGTTTTCGTCACTGCTTCCAGTACAGCCTTGAATTGACCAAAAGTTAATTCGGGGAGGTGATCACGTACAAATCCCCCCAACCCCCCGTTGCCCTCCGGGTCAGAGACCGCTCCGGGTCGGAGACTAAAGGGGGGTGAGAGGGGATTACCAATTTCCATGGTCTGTTGATTTCGTATACTTGATGAAGGATTGCTTTTAGAATTTACCTCTTCAAATAAAACAGGCGAAAGGCTCCGGCCTTCTGAAGAAGGAAACGTTCCGTGGGGGATATTTATTTTTCGACCGAATTTGTCCAAGACCTCGTGACCTGTAATCTTTCCCTTCTCATCGTAGAACACCCTGCTCACCATGCCCGGGTTGACCGTGAAGGTCAATGGAGAAACCGTGCTTTTCATCAATCCCAAGCGATAAAGTTCCTCCAACCCCGCATCGCTTCCTTGCTTCTCAGAACAGATGATGCTTACGAAATTTTCTCCATCGTCATAAAGCATGGCCACATTAGGTCGGAGCAAAGATGGATCGATAATATCCAACCGTTCAATCACTCTGTGATAAGGGTCAATGCGGCCGCAGAGATACTGATAGGGACCATCTGGAGCGCTTTCCATTTCCACCTCCTGGACGCGTTCGAAACGTTCTCTGATTTCAGGTGGCAACTGGGCGAGGTTCCATCCTGTGGTGGGGGAGAAGGATTCAACCAGGGCATCGAAGGGATAATGGAGGTACTGGCTGAGCAGGTGAAGCTTGAGAGAAGCGACGGCTGTGTCAGTTTGGGCCAGCGGTGTTAAGTTGAATTGAGACACCCGGTTGAGCATCGTGCGATAATTCGTTGTTTCTCCATTATGGGTCAAAGCGGTATGTAGCTCGGCAAAAGGATGGGCGTTCATCTGATCTACCACAGAGCCGGTGGCCAGCCGGCGATGGATAATGTTCACCGGCGCTTCGGGGAGTTCCCAAGGGATATGCCGACCATCGCTTTTCCAACAGCCGGAATTCTTCCCACAAGAAAGCACGGCTACTTTCTTCTGTTGATGTTCCACGTAGTTCTCTCGTGTGATCCTGCGAGCCAGCCGATAGATGTACTCGTCCTCAGCCTCCTGCAGAAATTCTGTATTCTCTTTATAATTTTCAATGGTCAGATTCTGATAACGCATCTGCTGGGGCGGCCAGATAGGGTCATTCAATAATTCGCTTTCTATAAAGCGATATAACTCTTCCTGTTTCACCCGTGCGAAGAATCGGAAGACATCCCCTGGATCCTTCTCGCCAAAGCATCGAAAATCCTGTTCGTTTCCTACTTGATCTCGTCGATAAGGAGTGCGGCATTCCTCCATGTCGCCATCAAATCCATCTAGTTGAAGACCTTTGAAATACTGTTCCAGAATTTCTTCCATGATACGGCGGCGCGTGGCCAAGGTCATCTGCCTGGCCCTTCTTCGTATCTCTTCAGGGTCAATATCTGGTTCTCTGGTCGTGTATTCCTGCTCGACCTGCGATTGGAGTTTACCCTTGGCCAGTACATGAATGGCATAGTGATCCATATGTTGGGGATAGCACCCTCCCTTCCAGATACCCACGCCATCCATACCCCGGTTAGCCATGCGATCCAGCATGAGATCCATTACATGACTCGGGATGAAATGGTTGGATACAATAGCCGCAACCCCGCAATCCGAAGGGGCGGGATGAGGTCCTATTGTTGATAGTTGTACCCGAGCAGGTTCTCCAGGCTCTTGCTTTCTTAGAGGTTCAGTCAATGAAATTTCTCCCCTGCGACGGCGACGATCCCTGACCCTTTCTTCGAGCACGGGCCATTCAATAAAGTCATACCGCCCCCGGAGTTCCCGAATGTCTTTCATGCCCAGGGCGGCGAGGGCTCTGACTGCCTGGGCTTGAAGAATGGCGCGAAAGTTAATGATCTGCTGGGCATTTAATTCCACATTACGCAGCAACTGCATCTTCGGTTCAATCGTGGAAATACCACTCCGGCACCCTGATTCGCAGTTACGATCCCGAACGCAGCCGATCGCCACGAGATCCGCTGTCCCGAAGACAACGCCATCGAGCCCCATGGCCATCCCTTTAATCACATCTCCCCAGGTGCGAAATCCGCCGCTTCCCAGGAAGACGACGTAATCCCTCAACCCATCATCCAGCAATTTTTCATGGCAGATGGGGATCGCATACTCCATGTGCATTCCCATCTGGCCTTTAATGATATCCGGGGCTGCGCCTGTTCCTCCGCGAGGCCCGTCCAGCCAGACCTCAATGACCATTTGGTTATCCTTGGCGATCCGGGCAAGGCCGGAAACGATAAACTCGATATCCGGTGATGGTGAGACCTTGATACAGATGGAAGCCCGTGGGTTGATCATGCGCACGGCATCGATGAATGCCTTGACATCTTCGATGGAGTAACAATTATGAAATGGAAAAGGGGAGATAAGGCTGACCCCTTCTGCCACTCCACGGAGTCTCGAGACAAGACCAAAAACTTTTCTCCCCAATAAATGTCCGCCCACACCCTGTTTTGCTCCCTGGCTGTAAGCGATCACCACACGACGGGCCTTGCGGATCGTCTCCTTGGTTACCCCGAAAAGCCCTGTCTTGAGCTGGGTGGCGACATAAGGTTCATCCTCGGGGAAAACGATGGGGACAAACTGAACGGTCATGGAAGCAGGATATTTTTTGAGGGCCTCCAATATCTTCTCAATTTCAGGAGATTCCTCCAGTTCCTCCTGGACCTTTTTCATCAGTTCCCCGACGGGGATGAGCTTTCGAACTTCCATTATTCGACTGAGCAGGAGGACCTGCGTTTCGGTCAGGTCAATGGGATTCCATTTTGCGTCGAGAATATAGAAGGTCGGGTATCCCCCTTCGCCAGTGTCCATTTGGGTGTCGAGGGCGCGTGTCGCCAGTACGCGGGCACGCCAGGTTCCGGGGCCGATGGACCCAATTGACATCCCCGCCCCAATAAAGGGCGCCTTCAGCCTTAATTTAGGGTTCATCTGAAGCCCGGTCGATACTTGGTCCAGATTTTCTTCCGGAAGGGTGTCAGGGTTATGCTGGAAAAGGACCTGGATAAAATCAAAACCATCCCCCAAATTTCCGCGTTCTTGGGTATGGCCAAGAAGAAGCGTTTCAGGATTCCCGCTTGCCATGCGACCCACGGAAGCAATGAGAGAGGCCGGCCAGACATGATCGCGATCGAAGATTTGATAACAGGAGGGCTTTAAATCACAATTGTAAAATCGATGGGGAGGCTGGGCTGGTTTGATTAAATTTTTTAATTGACTGTACCGCCAACCATCGCCCGCTCCTTCCCGTTGAATACGCGACAGGTTAGTCAGGCGGTTTCGCTCCAACCGCTCTCGGTTTTTGGAGAGGTCGTAAACCCTTTCCTCCAGGTCGTCGAAAATGAGAAGACGGTTTTCTTCCCCTACCGTCTTCTTGATATCTTTAAAACCTGATGCCCCTAACACCTCGATGATCTGGACATTCCAGACCCGGATAAGATTAGTAATCCGTTTTGCCAATGCCGACGGATCATAGGAGAACTGGATCCGCTCCCCTCTCAGAAATTTTTGACGCGCCATTGGATCGGAAGTCAGCAGCACAGGCCAATCGATCTTTATTCCGTTGGCCCCTCGCTGGATAGTTTTCTGTGAATCCGCAGCGGACCGAATCCCACCGGCCGCCAGGATGGAAAACCGGTGCCGGACTTTCTTCTCGACCAGAAAGCGATGCACGGCAGGCACTGCATCCGTGGTGGGGTAATATCCTTTTTCCGGATCGTAATTCGAGGTAAGACAGAGGACATCAAAAGGTGATTGGAACAGAGATTCCAGCATATTCCGAAAGGCAGGGGAGGGCCGAAGCTCGGAATTCACGTCCTCCTTCCTAATTTTTATCACGGCGCAGAGAACCGTTGATTCGGGAAAGAGACCTCTTAATTCATTGGCTTGCTCAAGAACAGGTTCATCCACTTCGATTTCTATTAAATCGAGAGAATAATTCTTTGACACTTCAGGCCACTTTTCTAAGTCGTCTGGCGTCAGCCTAAGAATCAGGGAGTTGATTCTATTCCCAATTTTCGATCTGTACCTTTCCACTTCCTCCAACCGGAGGGTAACACGAGTTCCCATCGTGATGGCCGCTTCAAACATGGCATCCAGTAAATCTTCCCCTCCATCCATCGGCAGGACATCGAGGGTAAGGGGAGTTTTTAATCCAATGAGGCGGGGGGCTGGAGTCTCGATTCTCTTTCCATTGAACTTCAGATACTTGGATCGTTGACCCAGTTGAATGGCGATGGCATCTGCAGAGCTTTCGTAGAGAAGGTTTTGAGCAGGCCCTACAATGTGAAAGTGACCGAAGCGAATGCCGTCATTACCGGAGCCGCGATGTGGGTCTCCTTGACCTGTCCCGGAAACAGGAATTTTGCCTGTTGTTGCCTCCATGTCGATCCGTGCGATGACCTCGTTGCCCCAGTATGGATCATCCATGCTGAGATAATCTGGATGGAGTTCAACCGAAGTGGCTGGCAGTCCAACGGCAATCTGGGGGCAGCGTTCCAAACAGGCCCCGCAGCCGCGGCAAAGCGTTTCGTCAGCGATCACAACACGGCGGGGATCTGACTCATCACGCTTCCGTACGCTATACATGCAGGCATCCACGCAGGTCCCGCAATGAAGACAATACTCTTCGTCAATGAGGACGCGATATCTCGGGAAAGTCTGACGTTGTTCGTGAATCTTTTGATCGAAACCCGTTCGGATCACATCGAGGAAACGGTAAAACTCGGGACTCCTTTCCACTTCCTGGATAAAGTCCGTCACTTCCTGAATCGGGAAATCGATGGTAGCCGATAAATATTTCTCAAGATCATTGTAAAGTTGGCGATGTTTTATGTTGACCTGACATCCTTCATCACAACGGCCACAGTGAAGGCAGAAGTAGAGAGGCAAAACCTTCGACAGCTCCAGTTTTTTTGTTTCCAGCGCCCTCTTCATGGTGAGCAGCTTTCCCCTGGCCGTGAAGGTTTCATCCCTGGTCGCACGATAGACAGGGCATCGAGACACGCAATTTCCACATTGGGCACAGGACAGGATATCCTTTGAGACCCCTTCAAGCCCTTGGGGAATGATGGGTATACGCTGACGAAGTGTCTTCTCCGGAATGATGGAAAACAGTTTGAAAAGGAGCCACTGCGTTGCGGAGAGTTCAAGATTAAAGATGTCTGAGTGAAACAGTATTTTTTGGAGAGGCCCCAGTCTTCCTGAAACGCCAAAGAACTTTCCTGGATTGAGGATTCCAGATGGGTCCACTTTTTTCTTATATCGGATCAGTTCTTTTAGTTCTTCCTTTGAATAGAGGTCGCGCAGGAAGGGGGTATTCCATATTCCCAAACCATAGGGTTTCCCTTGGTAAAACTGAACAGCGAGCCTGACCATCATGGGAACGAGCATGAGGTCTATGTAAAAGATGGCCTTCCGATGATCAGAGGTGATCATGGCAAGAAATAGCACTTGCTCCTGGCTGATAAGATGAGAGGAAGGGTAAAACGTTACGCCTAAGTGCTTGCCCCATTCGCTGATCTTTTCGAAGTATGAAGCCACCTGATCCAGGGGGAGAACCACTTCCGCGGCCAGTAGAGAAGGTCCGATTTGTTTGATGGACATGGGAAGGAACCGCTCTTCCCAGAGGGTGTGGGCGGATTCTTCATCCGCCGTTTGAATTCCGTGTTCCTCAAGATAAGCCTTGAACCCATGGGCTTGCTCTTTCTCGGAAAAGGCGACTAAGACCAGATTTTTGGGCTCAACGGACATCCTTCCATTTGATTGGGCCTTGAGGATGCGTGTCAATTCGGTATGGTAGATGATCAGATCATGAGGCCTGGGTGAGGGATGACGTGAAAGCTGCTTCGCAAAGGCATAGGCAGCGGAGGATTTTTCGAAGGGGAGTAAAAATGGGAACCATTGGAATGGACGCTGTCCAACCTTGAGCGTAGCGCTAACGATAATTCCCATCTGGCCTTCCGTGGAAAGAAAATTGCCGATCTCTGGATCTTCTGCTTTTAGATCTTTAACTTTTCCTTCGGGTGTGATCACCCGGATAGAGATCAACTGTTTCCGGACGGGGCCATGATGAAAGGTGCCAAATCCCATGCCCCCCGTAGCCATCCAGCCTATAAGGGTTCCTCCCTTACCGGAAGTCATGCTGAGGAGGGTAAGGCCGTAGCATTCAAGTTGCCGGTGTATATCGAGAAAACGGGCCCCTGGACCCACTGTCAACTGGAGGGCTTCAGGATTGACCTCAATTGTGTCCATTAACCCGAGATCGATCAGTATTCCTCCACGGGTAGGAACGGCCCCGCCATATCCCCACGTTCCAGCCCCCCGGACGGTCAATGGGATTTTATGCTCACGGGCAAAGGCGAAGATCTCCAGGAGGTGTTCTTCCGCGGCAGGTTGGAAAATGAGATCGGGAAGACTCTTTAGCATCAAGTCACGGATCAAGGGCGGGAGATCCACGTTGAGGTCATTGCGGTAATATTCGAGTTTCTCTGGGTTGTCTATTTTCCTGAGGTCAGGATTCCGATGCAAGAATGCTTCGAGAGATTTAACCCACGTTAATTTAGGTTTCTTCTGGTTCACTTTAATCAACCTCAAATGTTATAGTCCACAGGTGACGGTAAAGATGCCCGCCCTGTACCATGATAGGTTCAGGGCCCGTATCGTCATTCGGTTACGTTGTTCGTCTTCCAAATCTTTAACCGTAACCATTTGACGATTTACGAAACGGGCTTCGTAACCGTAACCCATAGGCTATCTTCACGAACTATACACTTTTATTTTCTGAGCAACCGTCTATAAAATAGGGAGATATTTTTCCAATTCGAATTGGGAGACATGGGTTCGATATTGATCCCATTCGATCTTCTTATTCTCAATAAATTTTTGGAAGATGTGATCTCCCAATGTTTCCTTTACCAGCTCACTTTTCTCTGTGAGCTGGATCGCTTCCAACAAATTTCCTGGAAGAGAGTCGATCCCGTGTCTCTTCCTCGCCTCCTCGGACATCTCAAAGATGTCTTCTTCAACAGGGGGAGGAAGTTCATAACCCTTTTCAATCCCCTTTAAGCCTGCCGCCAACATTACGGCAAATGCCAGATAGGGATTGCAGGCCGGGTCAGGGGACCGGAATTCCATCCGTGTGGCTTTCTCTTTTCCCGGCTTATACATGGGAACCCGAACGAGCGCCGATCGATTCCTGCGAGCCCATGAAATATAGACTGGCGCTTCGTAGCCCGGGACGAGCCTTTTATAAGAGTTAACCCATTGGGAGGTGATGGAAGTAATTTCCTTGGAGTGTTTCAAGATTCCGGCCATATAAGACTTGGCAATCTTGGAAAGATGGAATTCATCTTTTGGATCGAAGAAGGAATTCTTATCACCCTTGAAAAGAGATTGGTGGGTGTGCATCCCGCTTCCGTTCTGACTGAAAATGGGTTTGGGCATGAAGGTCGCATAGACACCATGCTTCAATGCAATTTCCTTAACAACGAGTCGATAGGTCATCGCATTGTCTGCCATGGCCAGGGCTTCAGCATAGCGAAGGTCAATTTCATGCTGGCTGGGAGCCACTTCGTGATGGCTGTATTCCACATGAATTCCCATCGCTTCTAAAGTTAAAATGGTTTCCCGTCGAAGCTCGGTTGCCATGTCAAGGGGAGTAAGATCAAAATAGCCTCCTTTGTCAAGTATCTCTGTTCCATCATTGCCTTTGAAATAGAAGTACTCCAGCTCAGGACCGACGTAAAGGGTGTAGCCCTGCTCTTCAGCTTTTTTAAGAGTGCGTTTTAACACCCATCGGGGATCCCCTTTATATGGCGTTCCATCGGGTTCATAGATATCTGCAAACATCCTAGCGACAGCATTCTCTTTTGGTCTCCAGGGAATGATCTGGAAGGTTTTTGGATCAGGTTTGGCGATCATATCGCTCTCATCGATGCGGGCATAGCCCTGAATGGAGGAGCCATCAAATCCCATTCCTTCTTCAAGAGCGCCCTCCAATTCATCGATGGTGATGGCAAACCCTTTTAAAATCCCCAGAATGTCCGTGAACCAGAGCCGAATAAATTTGACGTCGTTTTCCTTTGCCATCTTCAATATATTTTCTTTGTCTTTATCCATTTCTTCCTCCTTTACCCCCTCACCCTCCCCTCTCCCCCTGCCTACCGGCAGGCAGGCGATGGGGAGAGAGATGAGGTGAGGGGCGATAGAATTTAAAAAAGGCGCCTCTTTTAACCTGTCAATGACAGGTGGAGACGCCTTTGTCTTTTTTTCAACCTGCCATCACAGGTAGAGACGCCCTCGTCTACTTAATACCCCTTTGTATTTGTGGAAATAAAAAGCAAATTACATGCCATTCGGAGCCATTTGGGCGAATAAGTTTCAGACCTATAACTCCTTGAAATCACTTATAATTATTTTTACATGAAAAAGGATGATCATTTTAGAAAGGGGTTGAGATTGGAAGTAAATGATGGTTTTTCATCAGGCTGTTTAAAAAAAAGCAGAGAGGGGAGGGTGGTGCTACTTTATTTCTGGCAATCCAAGAAAGAGTTCTTACGCCTCAAGAAAGTTTTAGCTGTGACCAGATCTTGACAAAGATATCAATAATGATATCATATAAAATATGGGGGGTGTGGAAGAGATCCTTGCACAAATGAACCAAAATCCCAAAGATGTTCGATTCAGGGATTTGTGCAAGGCATGCGATTTCTATTTCGGGAAACCACGGCAGGTTGGCAGCAGTCATCGAATATATAAAACTCCTTGGCAGGGTGATCCAAGGGTGAATATCCAAAATGATCATGGAAAAGCTAAGGCATACCAGGTGAAGCAAGTGCTTTTGGCTATTGAGAGGTTGGAGGTAGATCCTGAGAATGAAGAATGACCGATATACCTATCGAGTGACTTGGTCCGAAGAAGATTATGAATATGTAGGGTTGTGTGCGGAATTTTCTAGCTTGAGCTGGTTGGCTAAAACACCAGAGGCAGCCTTAAAAGGTATTCGAAAAGTGGTAGCAGAGGTTGTAAAGGATATGCAGGAAAGAAGCGAAACAATCCCCCAGCCCATTGCTTCCAAGCGATATAGTGGGAAATTTGTTGTGCGTGTACCACCAGAGGTGCACAGAAATCTCGCGATCAAGGCAGCGGAATCCGGAGTGAGCTTAAATCGGCTTGCCAGCTCTAAACTGAGTAAATAATCAAGATTAATTTAAAGCATCAAGTTGAATATTTGATGACCCTACACCAACCACACTCACCGTTATCCTCTTCAAAATAGGAAATAGATTGGGGGAGATGATATGGATACTGAAAAATTTTTGGAGTTGACGAAAAAGCTGGATTCTAAAAAGAAGGGGAAAAAGGAGGAATTGGAAAAGTTCCAAAAATTCTTCGAGCGATTCCATCTTTTGAACCGTGCTTATTTGGACAAAGAAACCTTTGGAAAGGCCCAGGAGTCCATCTCATCCATGGCAGAAGCGATCGCCAACACAATTCAGTATTTGGATGCTGAGATGACTCGATTGAGAAATAAACGGATGAAACTGCCTCTTGAAAATGTGGAATTGGGTGAGATGCAGAAGGTTCAGAATAAAAATGAGATGCTGATCAAAGAGTATCTGGCCGGATTTGGGAAATAGGGACCCCAAATCAGAATAATTAAGAGATGATTCCCTCCCCTGTGGGGAATCGGCGCAGTAAAGCTTGTTTCAGGTGTTCTATTTTTTGTCTTTCTACCATTTTTTCTCCCCATTCATCTTGGATATAGAAAATATCCACAATGCGATTTCCTAAGGTCGAAATCCTTGCAAAGTGGATGTCACATCCATAGTCAGTCAAGGCTTCCGTCATTTCATAAAGGATGCCCAGCCGATCCTCTCCAGTGACTTCGACGATGGTATAAAAATCAGAATCCTGGTTATTGATCTTCACCTCTCCTGACACCCTGGGGATGACCTTTTGCTTGATCCCGTTTGATTCTTTCCTTTTGAAAATGAAATCTTTTAAAGAAACCTTTCTGGCTAAGATTTCTCCTAAATCTTTTTTAAATTGCCGGAGACGCCGGTCAATATCTTTTGTGGCATCTTCGACCCAGAAAGTATCCAGAGCGAGGCCATTCCCCCAGGTATGGATCTGTGCTTCGAGAATGTTGAGACGGTTCAAGAACATCGTGCCTGTCACTTTAGAAAAGAGTCCATAAAGGTCTTTTGTGCATATGGTGACCTTTGCTCTGGTCTCTTTTTCTGTTCCCCATTCCACAAGAAGAAATTGCTTCTCAATAGAACGAGCCATTTCAATGTGATGAGCGATCTCTTCCACAGAGTAACAGGAGAGGTACCGGTCTGGAAGATGATCTGCGTATTCAGAAATAATTTCTGGAGATAGAAATTCCTGGAGCTTCTGAATGGTCTCATCCCCTCTCAAAAACGGCCCGGCAACCACTCCCTTTTCAAAGAAGTGCGAGGTTTTTAGGAAAAGCTCCATGAAGAGGGTGTTCTTCCAGGAGGTCCAGGCTTCGGGACCAACCGCTTTGATGTCAGCAAAAGTCAAAAGATAGAGCATCTTCAATTGATTGAGATTTTTAACCTCATTGGCAAAACGCAAGATGACCTGTTCATCATGGAAGTCTCTGCGTAAAGCTGTCTCCACCATCAAGAGATGGTGACTGACTAAGAATCCAATCAATTCCCTTTCTTCCGCGGAGAGCCCCATCCTGTTTCCGATGTGCCTACATATTTCTGCGCCAACAAGGGAGTGGTTTCCCTCCATTCCCTTACCGATATCATGAAGGAGGGTTGTGAGAAAGAGAATTTCCGGTTTTGCAATTTCTCTAATCAAGGAGGTGAGCAAGGGATATTCCTTTTGATAGAATCCCTCTCTCAATCTTTCCAACTCCTCAACAGCCAAGATAGAATGGCTATCAACAGGATGAACATGGTAAAGATCGTAATGCACCTTTCCTTCCACCTCTGAAAATTCAGGGATATACCGAGAAAGAAATCCAAGTTCATGCATTTTCTTAAGTAAAGTTTCAACCCTTTCCCCTTTCCTGAGGATTGAAAGGAAAGTTTGATTAACCTTTTTTGAGTTTCTAAAGCAATGGTCGACGAAGGGGAGCGCTTCTATTGCTGCTTCCTCCATTCGAAAATCCATCTTGACCTGATAGGTCTGACAATGTTCAAAGAGGGTCATCATTTGGGTGGGGTCTCTCTTGAAGGTGATGGGGTCGAGCAAGTGGAGCTCACCATAGGCGATTCCGAAGTTCTCATCAATCTTTCTTCGCCCCAAGAAAAAGAAGGTTTTTTTAAGTGGCGAAGGTTCGCGGAGAGCCCGATCGAGAATATCCTCAACGAAGTTTGAGATTCTTTGAGTGGAAAGATGATACTGTCTCATCATCTGCTCCACTCCTTCTGTGCCATGGGGAAAACCAAGGGTTGGGCCTATCTTCTCCTGCCATTCAAAAGTGAGATCATCCTGTTTTCTTTCACTAAGCAGATGGAGTTGGTTTCGAACTGCCCAGAGGAATTGGAGGCTCTTTTCAAGCATTCGGGAATGATCCGGGAAGAGGATCGAGTCCCAACGATCGGTTTTGTATTTCGCCCTGATGAGCCACCGTCCAATCTGAAAATCTCTCAGCCCTCCTTCTCCTTCTTTGAGATTGGGCTCCAGGGCATAAACAGGGTCTTCATATTTCTGATGGCGGAGGTGAAGATCTTTAGCTAAAGCCTCGGCAAATCTTCGGACCTTTCGATGGAGCGCTTTTTTTATGAAGAGACGATATAAATTCCGGAAGAATTCATATTCTCCATCAAGATAACGCCCATCGATCAAGCTTGTTTTTATGTGTAAATCCGATGCGGCCATTTTCAGACATTCATTAATTGACCTCGAACTGCAATTGACTTCCAATCCTAAATCCCAGAGAGGGTAGAGGGCTTTTTCAATCAACGGAGGGAGTTTATCTTTTTGCGAGGAAGAGTAGAGAAGGAGTAGATCGACATCCGAATAAAGTGCTAATTCAGATCTACCATATCCTCCCACAGCGATGAGGCAGACCGATGGAGTGGAGATCTGGGATTGTGCCTTCTGGAAAGCCTTTCTCACAAGGCCGTCCACCATATCGGAATGTTGGCGAAGGAACTCCCTCGGGGAGGAGTGAGTAGATACTGCCTGGGCCATAAGGTTTTTGGTATCGATGAGCCCTTTGGGGGTGATCCCGAAATCAAATTGCATCTCTTCCTCGTTCTCCAGTTCGTATCCGGACTACCTCTTCAATTGGTGAGAGAAAGATTTTCCCATCTCCGATCTTTCCTGTTTTGGCAGCCCGTTCAATGGTTTCGATCACCTGAGGAACTATCTCGTCAGTGGTGATCAGTTCAATCTTAACCTTGGGGAGAAAATCGATCTTGTATTCAGCTCCCCGGTAGACTTCGGTATGGCCTTTTTGTCTCCCGAATCCTTTAACCTCGGTGACCGTCATTCCCTGAACACCGATTTTGTTTAATGCGTTCTTCACTTCATCCAGTTTAAATGGTTTGATAATCGCCTCAATCTTTTTCATCTTACCTCCCGTTATTAGATCGGAGTAGGGAACGGTTTGAAACCGTTCCCTACGAGTTCTCAGAAACTATATCCTGCTTCCCCATGCTGACTTAAATCCAGACCATTGATCTCATGTTCTTCGCTTACCCTCAGACCCATGGTCCAATCGAGGATCTTTAATATGATTAATGTTACTACAAAGGAGTAAATCCATACAGAAACAACACTCAATGCTTGAATGCCGATCAATGAGAAGTTTCCAAAGAAAAGGCCGTCATTTCCAGCTGAATTTATGGCTTTACATGCAAATAATCCCGTTGCCAATGCACCCCATGTGCCACCGACTCCATGAACACCTACGACGTCGAGAGAATCGTCATATCCGAGTTTGGTCTTGAGATTAATGGCATAATAACAAGCCACACCAGCAACGAGTCCGATGATGATTGCCGAAACGGGTCCCACAAAACCTGATGCAGGTGTAATGGCAACCAATCCAGCCACGGCGCCCGATGCTACACCGAGAACGGTTGGGTTGCCTCGATAAGCCCATTCAGCAATCATCCAGGAGAGGGCGGCAGCAGCCGTTGAAATATGGGTTACTACAAAAGCATTGGTTGCGAGAGAACCCGATGCCACTGCGCTTCCACCATTGAAACCAAACCATCCAAACCAGAGAAGCGCTGCGCCCAGAAGTGTCATGGTCAGGTTGTGAGGAGGCATGGGTTCGTCACCGTAACCCTTTCTTTTTCCTACTACAAGAGTGGCAGCCAGCGCAGCAATTCCAGAGCTGATATGGACGACAAGCCCCCCTGCAAAATCAAGGGCGCCGAGATTCCTGATCCAGCCACCCACTCCCCAGACCCAGTGTGCAAGAGGATCATAGACAAATGTTGCCCAGAGGATGAGGAAGACAAGATAAGTTTTGAATTTAAACCTTT
>PEUO01000190.1:3002-14527 GCA_002780715.1 Deltaproteobacteria bacterium CG03_land_8_20_14_0_80_45_14 | reverse complement strand
GTCGATGGAACTGGTTCCAGCCATTTCAGGCCAGTGGTCGACACCTGGATGGTTTGTAAACTCTTTCTTCGAAGTCTCTTTTGGTGAGGAACAAGATGGATTTTTACCAACGTGCGAAGCGATATTCCATAGAAAAATTTACAACGACCGCCTTTTCTCTTCTGGCCAACACATCCACAGAAAATTTGATTCGTTTAACCTATCTCGCAGAGAGAATACCTCAAAAGGAGTCCTATCGAGAGAAGATTCGATGGATTCGCACTCTCTTCCAGACCGATCATCCGGGTCTGGCGATTGCGAGGAGGGTGCTCAGTGAAATAAAACCCCATCATCGAAAGAAAATCATCTCCAACTTCATCGTCAACCAACTCTTGGTGGGCACCAATCGAAGAAAGGCCTTTGAGTCGGAAATGGGATTCTATCCGCCGGATGCCATGTTGATCAGCCCGACGATGCGATGCAATCTGAATTGCCATGGATGTTATGCAGGGATCTATCCTCAAGAAGATCTTCCTTATGAGGTATTGGATCGGTTAATGGGAGAATGTAAAGAGATGGGTATCCATTTGGTCTTGATGACCGGTGGGGAGCCATTCTTGAGGAAAGACCTTTTCGACCTCTTCGAAAAGCATGAAGATATGATTTTCCAAATCTATACCAATGCCACACTGATTGATGAAAAGATGATCGATCGATTTGTGGCTTTGGGCAATGTCGTTCCGGCGATCAGTCTCGAAGGGCTCAGAGAAGAGACGGACGGAAGAAGAGGCAGGGGGCAGTTCGATCGTATCGTGAAGGTGATGGATGGGCTCCGGAAATCTGGGATCTTTTTTGCTGTCTCCACCACACAGACTTCCCAAAATACGGATATACTCACGAGTGATGCCTTTATTGATTTTCTGGTGGAGAAGGGATGCATCCTTCAATGGAACTTCCATTACGTTCCCATCGGAAGAGAGCCTGATCTTTCCCTCATGGCGACTCCTGAACAGAGAAGCCGGATGAGGGAACGGCTCGCCTATTTTCGGGCGACCAAACCCATGCTCTTTGTTGACTTCTGGAATGACGGGTGTCTGACTCAGGGATGCATTGCGGCAGGGAGGAAATATTTTCATGTCAACGCCCGAGGAGATGTGGAGCCCTGCGTCTTCTGCCATTTTGCCTCTGACAATATCAAAGAGAAGTCTCTCATGGAGGCTCTCAATTCTCCTCTCTTCCGGGAAATCCGATCCCATCAGCCTTTTTCAGAAAATTTCTTCCGGCCCTGTCTTCTGATCGACCACCCTCAGCAGGGGAGGGAGTTCGCGCTTCAGCATGCGAAGTACTTCACCCATGAAGGAGCAGAGCAGCTCTTTACAGATTTTGCACAGGCGATCGACGATTATGCCCAGGCTTATGGAGAGATCGCAGAAGCTGCCTGGAAGGAAAAAGTTGAGAGTCAAAGTCCTGAGCCCTATCCAGAAGGGAAAAAGGTAGTGGGTAGACATGGATGAAGGTAACTTTTCCCCATCTGGGTTCAATGCACATCTTCTGCAAGGCGATTGCAGAGACTGCAGGGATTCCCTATATTGTTCCTCCTGAAACCAGCCGAAAAACCCTGACCTTGGGTGTACTCCACTCCAATGAATGCATCTGCCTTCCCTTTAAAATGATTTTGGGGAATTTTATCGAAGCCCTTCAGATGGGAGCGGATACTATCGTGATGGTAGGCAGCGGTCCCCCCTGTCGTCTGGGACTCTATGATCTTGTTCAGAAAGTGATCCTTGAAGATATGGGCCTTCATTATCGATGGCTGACCATTCCACCACGGTTGACCTGGCAAGCCATCTGGAAGAATCATGAAGAGACGAAGGAACTGAGAAAAGAATTGAGCGCGAGAAATATTTTTCTTTTTCCTTACGGGCTCTGGATGGGTTGGAAGAAGATGATGGCCTGCGAGGCATTGGAACAACTGGCCATGAAGGTCAGACCCATAGAAATAAAAAGAGGGGAGACTCAGAAGC
Source organism: Deltaproteobacteria bacterium CG03_land_8_20_14_0_80_45_14 (assembly GCA_002780715.1). Classification (GTDB taxonomy): domain Bacteria; phylum Desulfobacterota; class BSN033; order BSN033; family UBA1163; genus UBA1163. Next base: position 12,524 of record PEUO01000190.1, on the reverse strand, counting down.
GATTGAAGAAGGCGCTCTCCTGGGTGGATGAGGCTAAAACTCCGAGAGTCCTCGAGGAAGCCATTCAGAAAGGAAAGGCCCTCCTTCAAGAGATGGAGCAAGACCGCTCCCGCATTCCATTTAAAGTGGCCATCATAGGCGAACTCTACACGGTGATGGACCCCCATATCAATCGTGGAGTGGAACAGAAATTGGGGGAATTGGGTGTGGAAGTGACACGCACCTCCTGGTTCTCCACCCATATCATGAGGAGCCTCCGAAAAAATAAGGCGGATCAGACATCAGAACGGACTCGTTTCTTCGAAGCTTCGAAGGCTTATCTGGGTTACGATGTAGGTGCAGAATGTAATGTCTCCGTCGGTGAAGCCATCTTGAGATCCAAAGAAGGATATGACGGGGTCGTCCATCTCATGCCATTTGCTTGCATGCCGGAGACAACGGCTTCTGGAATTCTGACTAAGGTTGGGAAGGACTGGGACATCCCCATCCTCACTCTCATTTTAGACGAGCAGGAAATCGAAGGCCGAATTCAGACACTCCTTGAGGCCTTTGTGGAGATGTTGGAATGGAAGAGAAGGGCCGCCTAGGCATTCCCAGAGCCCTGATGTTTTATCGTTACTTTCCCTTCTGGCGCTCCTTCTTTGAAAGGTTGGGTTGGAAAGTGATGGTTTCGGACGGCGTAAGGCAAAAGGAGAAGATCGTCTATTTTGAAGATAGTTGTCTTCCGATGAAACTTCTGGTCACCCATGCCATGCAATTGAAAGAAAAGGTAGACCATCTTTTCATCCCTCGATTAGTCAGCATTCATCGAACTTACATCATGTGTCCTAAGTTTCGGGGAGCTCCGGATATCGTGCGTCTTGCCACGGAACGAAAGGTCTCCATCATTGATGAAACCATCGATCTTCGAAAAGGGGGGATTTCCCTTCTTCAGTCTTTTCTGCGGATTGGTGAAAGATTGGGTGCATCAAGACAAGAAAGCAAGAAGGCCTTTCGAGAGGCCGAACAGTCTTTCTCCCAATTTCAAAAAGGCTGGACGGATCGAATCAATCGACTTCCCACAAGGCAACTCTTTGAAATGGATATTGCGACGCCGCCCGCGGGGAGAAAGGCTCCATTGCGTGTCGCTTTCATTGGCCATCCATACAATCTCTTCGATATCGATATCAACAAAGATCTCCTCGCCCTGACAAAAAGTTTGGGGATGGAGATCATTACCTCTGATTTCCTCTCTGAACAGGAGATCGATCGAGAAGTTTCAGGCCTTTCCAAAGAGATTTACTGGTCATCTGGAAGAGAGATTGTAGGGTCTCTGTTTCACTTTCTATCCGGTGGGGTAGATGGGGTGGTCTTCCTCACTTCCTTTAAATGTGGCATTGATGCCCTCCTTCAAGAATTCATCAAAAGAAGATTGAAAGTTCGGGGAGGCTCCTCCATCCCCCTTCTTATTCTCTCCCTTGATGAACATACAGGAAGAGAAGGACTGACGACTCGACTCGAGGCGTTCCAGGATGTGGTGGAGCAAAGAAAAACAGAAAATATTTAGGGTAAGGTTAAGGTCAAGGTTTAGGTTGAGTAGTTTAAACCAAAATTCAAGTTTGGAATTTAGCAGGTTGCGGAAAAATGCCATTCCAATGTCACTCCCGCCCCGTACTTCGATACGGGGCGGAATGACATCCTGTAACCCAAAGGGACTTTTTCAGCAACCTGTTAGATTTTGATATCTGGATTTGAGTTTTTATCATGGCAAACTATTTAGGCATTGATGTCGGCTCCATCACCACTAAATTAGTGGTGATGAACGAAAGCGACCAAATTTTAGCCAAATGCTATATCCGGAACAGTGGTCGGCCCATTGAAGCCATCCAGCAAGGGATAGAGGAAGTCTTGACTCAATTGGGGAAAACCGTTCCCATTGACGGAGTTGCCACGACCGGCAGTGCCAGACATTTAGCTGCTTATTTGGTGGGGGGCGATCTCATCAAAAATGAGATTACCGCCCATGCCATTGCAGTGATTGATTTTCTCCCTGAGGCAAAGACGATCATCGAAATCGGTGGACAGGATTCCAAGGTCATCGTGCTGAGAAATAGCGTCGTTGTCGACTTTGCCATGAACACCGTCTGCGCAGCAGGCACAGGCTCTTTTTTGGATCAACAAGCCGCCAGGCTCGGGATCTCCATCGAAGCCTTTGGGGATCTTGCTATCAAGGCCAATCATCCTGTCCGGATCGCAGGACGATGCACGGTCTTTGCCGAAACAGATATGATTCATAAACAACAGATCGGACATTCTGTTGAGGATATTGTAGCTGGCCTCTGCGACTCCCTCGTGAAGAATTATTTGAATAATGTCTGCCGAGGGAAAGAAATCCTTTCTCCCATCGTCTTCCAAGGTGGCGTCGCAGCAAATCGAGGTATCCAAAAAGCGCTCGAAAGAGAACTGGAGGTCTCTTTCATCATCCCGGAACATTTCGATGTCATGGGTGCCATCGGTGCCGCCAAATTAGTGAAGAAGGCCAAACTCTCCAAAACTCAATTTAGAGGATTTGACCTTCCACGAAAATCCTGTTCCACACGAGGATTTGAATGTGGTGAGTGTGAAAATCAATGTGAGGTGATTGAGCTCCTGGTGGACCATCAAGTGGTGGCCTGCTGGGGCGATCTCTGCGAACGCTATCATCATTCCCATATTGATTAATTGCAGATTGTAGATTGAAAAATGTGAAATTTGAAATCTAAATCTAAATGGTGATGGAGATTCTTTTGGCGATCCAGGATATCTGGCATCACATCAAAAAACATCGTTTGGGTCCCCGGACGTCCCTCCGTTTTTTAAAAGACTACATGGGGGGTTAACCCTGTTGTTGGAAAAAGATCCGTTTGGATTTAAGTGGATTCCTTTATAAAGAGATGATTTATGCCTTTTCGATGATACCTTCTATATGTCACCATTGGTGTGATCCAGCGGATGGCTTTGAATGAAGGTTCATCCATCAATGGTCCGTTTAATGATTTCGAAGGACGAATTTAATGCAACAACAGGGTTAATATGGAGGAACGTCACCCCCGATCGCTGAACCGGTTTATTTACCTCTTTCTCTTCCAGTTCTGCTCGACTCTCATCCCCCGGTCGATCCAGAAATTCTTCAGTGTGGTCGTGGGAGATCTTTTTTACCTTCTGATGAGAAAGACGAGAGCACATGTCCGAAAAAATATTGAAGGGGTGAACAGAGGGAGATGGTCAAAAGAAAGAGTGAATACCTTAACAAGGAAAACTTTCCAGAACTATGGCCAATACCTTTTGGATTATATGGTAATGCATCGCCTCCTCCCATCCAATAAAAAGCGATGGGTTGAAGAAGAGGTGGGAGCGGATTACATGATGGAGGCTCTTCGCGCAGGAAAAGGGGCGATCTGTATTACGCCTCATCTTGGGAATTGGGAGATCGGGGGACTGCTCTTCTCGTTCAAAGGGGGAAAACTCAATGTCCTCACCCTCGACGAGAGAGATTTGGATACCAGGTCCTTTCGGGAGGAGATGAGAAGAAGAAGGGGAATAAAAAATCTCTATATCAATCCAAAGGACGACTCTCCGATGGCTATCTTGGATGCCGTCAAAGCCCTTCGGCGAAATGAGATCCTCGCTATGTTAGGAGATCGGATAGAGTCTCAAAAAACCATGGTTTTCGATTTCTTTGGGAAGAGGACTTCCTTCCCCATCGGTGTCGCCATCCTTGCCATGGCTACAGAAGCCCCCGTTCTCCCGGTTTTTGTGGTGATGGAGAGAAATCGGAAATATAGAGGAGTCATTGAACCTCCCATCTATTTTAATCCCTCTTCAAGAGAAGATCGGGAGGCCGTCGTTCGAGATGGGATGGAAAGACTGATCAAAAAATTTGAAGAGTATATCGAAAAATATCCAGATCAATGGTATAATTTTTATTCTTATTGGAATGAAACACTTCGTCAAGCCTGAAGGCTTGAGTTACATTAATAGGTGAAGCATTTGTAACTCATGGCTTTAGCCATGATAATAATATTTTAGTGGAAGAGGAGAAGAATGGTTGAACTAAATGATCGCTTGATCGAAAAGATCAAACAACTGATTATTCAGAGATTGAAACTTGTGGATATGACCCCAGAAATGATTGAGAACGATGCCCCTCTCTTTGGCGAGGGTCTCGGACTGGACTCCATCGATGCCCTTGAACTCGTTCTGGGCTTGGAAAAAGAGTTTGGAGTCATCATTCCCGATGCAGAGGTGGGGAAAAAAGTCTTTCAGTCCGTGAGAACCATGGCTCAATATGTTTTAGAGCACCAGGGGACAGCATGAAAGCATTCAAAGAGAAAACAGCTTTTTGTTTTCCTGGCCAGCTTCAAGAGAAGCCGATGTTGGAGGATCATCATTCCCTGAGGGGGGATCCGCATTTTAAAGAATTATTAAAAAGGGCTTCTAGTCAGACGAAATTCGACCTCCTCAACTTTTCATCCGGGGGTGAGAAGAAAGAGGACGATCTCAGCCTCAAACTCCAGATAGCAACCTACCTCCTTTCTATGATCCACTTCTATCGCCTTCGAACCGCAGGATGGATTCCGGATATTTTTGCTGAACATAGTATGGGAATCTATTCAGCCTTAGCTGCCTCGGAGGCCATCAGTTTTGAAGAAGGCCTCTTCATCACCGAAGCCATCGGCAGGCTCCTAAAAAGAGAAGGGGCAATTCACCGGGGAGGCATGGCCAGCATCATCGGTCTTCCCTTGGAAGAAATCCAAAAAATCTGTCAAGACCTTAATGGCTTTCAACTCTCCATTGCCAATTATAACGGCTCGATGCATTTTGTCCTTTCCGGGGAAGAAGGGGGGGTGGAAAAGGCGATTTCTCTTGCCCTTTCAAGGAAAGCCGTCTCTGCCACCCGCCTTGCTTTCAATACGGCTCTTCATTCCCCTTTGCTTCATTCTTTAAGGGAAGAAATCATAGAGATCCTTCAAGATATTAAGATTCAACCCCTCAAGGTTCCTATCCTTAATCATTGGACGATTAAACCTTTAAGAAGAGAGGAGATTAAAGATTTTATCTCCCAAGAGATCGGGCGACCTGTGTATTGGATTCGATGTGTTGAGAAATTGCTTGAGGAAGGGTTTACCCAATTTATCGAAGTGGGATATGAAGCATCGCTTACGAAATTGATGCGATGGATTGATCGTGAGGTAGAGGCTTTTTCTGCTGGAGATCGTTTATAGTTTCCATTCTGTCATTCTGAACTTGTTTCAGAATCTGCATAAAGATAAGGGCTTCCTCTTTAGGAGTTGAGCCCAAAAGGAAAACAAATGAGATATCACGAGGCATCCCTCCAGGTTCGATTTTATGAGGCGGATGCTTATGGAGTGGTTTGGCATGGTCACTATGTGGGTTGGTTTGAGGTGGGTCGAAATGACCTGACCCAACGATTCCAGATGGGTCCGCTTCAGCTTAAAGAGATGAATCTTTTAGCACCCGTCGTGGAACTAAACTGCCAGTTCAAGCTCCCAGCCACCTTCGGTGATTCCCTTATCATCCAGACCACGATGGAGAGAACAGAGGTGGCCAAACTAATCTTTCACTATCGGGTCCTCGATCAAGAAAACCGAAAGGTTCTCGCCACAGGCTCCACAACACACGTCCTCACCGATCTTAAGGGGAATCTTCTCTACCGGGTTCCTCCAGAGGTGCTCGAAAGAATTGAAGCGATGCAAGCGTATTTGGAGGTGTAATGAAAAGTTAAGAGTTGAGAATTATGAATTTAAATTTTTCATTTCTAAATTCTTAACTCTAAATTCTAAATTCTAATGAAAGTTCTTTTGATCGATCCGCCTCACAAACTTTTTCCAGGCCTTCGGATGTGGACCCCTTCTTTTGGTCTTCTCTGGTTAGGCGCCTATCTAAAAAGAGAAGGGATCGAGGTTCAAATCGTTGATGCCACTGCCCTTCCGGCCCCATGGAGAGATCTTGGAAATACAATTTCAACATCGAAGGCCGATGTCATTGGCATCACCTGTTCTGCCACCTGTCTCTCGCCGGAAGCCATTCAGACCATTTGTCTCTGCAAAAAACTTTCGCCGAATTCCATCCTCGTGGCAGGGGGAAGCCACTTCACCCTGATGGCCGAAACCATCCTCCAGGAGCTAAAGGAACTGGACTACATCATCTTAGGTGAAGGGGAGATTGCTTTTTATCAATTCCTTCAGGACCTATCCAGGGGTGGAAAAGGAAAAGGGGTGAAGAGCCTTGCCTATTCGGATAATGGGAAAATAATTCTAAATGGAAGACAACCCCCCATCCCAAATTTAGACTCTCTTCCTCTTCCAGCCTACCATCTCATTGATATGGAGAAAGAGGCATATTACTGGCATGGAATGGGAAGAAGGGCTTTTGGTCTCTCCACCAGCCGTGGCTGTGGGGATCGATGCGCTTACTGTTCTGAGACGAGATTCTGGGAAGGGGTCTGGAGGGGACGGAGCGGGAAGAAAATAGTAGAGGAGATTTCCTATCTACACCATCAATATGGCAAAACCCTCTTTGTCTTCAACGAGAACACCTTCAACTGGAGTCGAAGACGAGTGGAGGAATTTCTCGAAGAGTTGGGAAAGTCAGGTCTCCGTATCCATTTCTGGTTTCAGTCTCGAATCAAAGATATTCTTCGAGACGAAGATCTCATCCCCGAGATGAGACGCCTCGGTCTCTATGAAGTGATGTTGGGAATCGAGAGCATCCAGCCCGATGTGCTCAACCGATATGAAAAAAAGCAATCCAGAGAGTTAGCCCAGAAGGCCATTGATATTCTCAGAAAGAATAAGATCATGGTCATGGCTAATATTATGTTCGGAGATTGGAATGACTCCGAAGAGACACTCAAGAAGGTTTTCCAATTTGTGAAGGCTCAGAGCGACTTTTTAGTCCTCACCCTTACCACGCCCCTTCCCGGAACAAAATATTTTAAGGAGGCAGAAAGATTGGGGAGGATTCGAGAGAGGGATTTTGGTAAATATGATTTCATGCATCCTGTGATGGATACAAAATCTTTATCCGCAGAGGAGGTTCATCATCTTCAGCAGGTCTATCTGAAAAAATATTATACCCAACCGAGGATCCTCCTGGGTGCTTTCTTGAACCCGAATCCCTTCAAACGAATGGCCTACCGGCTCATCCTCCGATATGTTTGGGAGAATGCAACGAAAAGGCCCTGGAAACAACCCAATTTTAATGAGTTAAAAAGTTCGGAGTTCGGAGGTCGGAGTCCAGAATGATAAATCCGCATTCCGAATTCTGCAATCCGCCATGCACCACGCGGGGTGCATGGCAGCCCTGAACCTTACATGGTTCAGGGCGCAATCAACACTGATAGGTGAACACTGAAGATGAAGAGGGTTCTTTTGATCTTTCCCAGGGAGAAAGGGATTAAATTTTCTAATGACACGCTTTACCCTTTTCCTATATTAGGCCTTACGCTTCTCGCTTCTCTTTTTCCCAAGACCTATAAGGTCAAGATCATTAATGAGGCGATTGAAAAGATCGATTTCAATGCCGATGTCGATTTAGTAGGGATCACCGGTCTGACCTGCGTGATCAAAAGAGCTTATGCGATTGCCGATCGATTCCGTGAGAAGGGAGTGAAGGTGATTTTGGGAGGAGTCCACCCCAGCCTTTTGCCCGAAGAGGCAAAAGAACATGCTGATTCCGTTTTCGTTGGAGAGGCTGAGGGGATGCTTGAAAAAGTCCTAAAAGATTTCGAGGCGGGGGAGCTTAAACCCTTTTATAAAAATCGAGCGTGGTCGGATTTAAAGGGAATGCCTTTTCCAAGACGGGATCTTTTGGGCAAGCATTATAGCCCCTTTTTTAAAGCGATTGAGACAACCCGGGGTTGTCCAAATCGATGCGAATTTTGCTCTGTTCCTACAATTAATGGAAAGCGTTATCGGATACGTCCCCTTGAAGAAGTGGATCAGGAACTTTCCACGATTATCAAGAAGAAAGGAGAATATCTCTTTTTAGCTGATGATAATGTGACAGCCAAAGAAGACTATGCCTTTGGCCTCTTCGACATCTTCAAACACCATGGAGTCAAGTGGATGGGATTTACGACCATCAAGATTGCCATGGATGAGGAGCTTCTCAGAAAGGCTCGAGAGAGCGGTTGTATCTCCCTCTTCATCGGTTTTGAATCCCTTCTTCAGGAAAATCTGGACGGCGTTTCAAAACGATTTGTGAATACAAAAGAATTATCGAATTGGGTCAAGACGATTCAACACCACCAAATTGGAATTCACGGTTCCTTCATCTTTGGATTCGATGGAGATGACCCCGCCATCTTTAAAAAGACCGTTCAGTTCGTCCAAAAAAATAATATTGAAATCCCTACCTTTTCAATTCTCACTCCTTTTCCAGGAACCCCTCTTCAAAGGCGACTGGAGGAGGAAGGGAGAATCTTTGACCGTGACTGGTCCCATTATGACATGAGTCATGTGGTCTTTAAACCCAAGAAGATGACTGTTCAAGAACTCCAAGAGGGATACCTCTGGGCACAGAAATATATCTGCGCCCCTCGGTCGATATTGAAACGCCTGCTCTGGGGGCCCAAACATCACTTTTTTTACTTCTTGATGTCAAACTTCGTCTTACGGGGCGCTCAGATGGAGGTGATTCGAAGGATCAAAGACAAAGAACTTCCTTATGAAAATCCTACTCATCTCCGTCAACCGTGAGAGAATGCCTTTTCCTGTCTTTCCTCTGGGGTTGGCTTACATCGCCAAGGCATTAAGAGAAGAAGGCTATCAGATTGAAGTCATGGACCTCTGCTTTTCTCAAGAGGTATCGGTGGATCTTAACAACAACCTTCATCAGTTTCGACCCGACCTGATCGGCATCTCTTTGAGAAATCTCGATAATCTTACCTATCCAACCTCCATCTCTTATCTCAAGGAAGTGGAGGAGGTCGTTGGGATTTGTCGTCAATCTTCTTCATCAAGATTGGTCATTGGAGGCTCAGGATATTCTTTGGCCCCCAAAGAGCTTCTTCAGCATTTAAATGTTGATTTTGGGATTGTGGGAGAGGGGGAAGAAGTCTTTCTACAATTGGTGAGGGGTCTCGAAAGAGGTGACCCTATCTCCCCATCTCCATATCTCCTCATTAAAGAGAAACCTTTTCCTCCTTTGATAGAAGGAGCAAAGGTCTTTTCCATTCAAAGTCCCGATCGGAGTTTTTTCGAAACGCACCGTTATTTAGAAGAAGGGGGAATGGGAAATATTCAGACGAAGCGAGGCTGTCCTTTCTCCTGTATTTACTGCACTTACCCTTTATTGGAGGGGAAAAAGGTCAGGCTGAGAAAGGCAGAGGAAGTGGTGGAGGAAATTCACCATCTCGTGGAGGAGGGGGTGGATTATATCTACTTCGTTGACGATATTTTTAATTATCCACCCTCTTATGCAGAAGCTTTGTGTCGTGAGATGGTTCGAAGAAAGTTCGATGTCAAATGGAGTGCTTTT
>PEUO01000190.1:2361-2903 GCA_002780715.1 Deltaproteobacteria bacterium CG03_land_8_20_14_0_80_45_14 | reverse complement strand
CTTGAGAATTATAAGAAGTCATTCACTCAAGAGGATATTATCCAATCCTCAAACTTCTGTTCGAAATTGAATATCAATCACTGCCATTATCTCCTCTTCGGTGGGCCTGGGGAAGATGAAGAAACGATAGAGGAGTCTTTTCGATTAATGGATCAACTCGATCCTACAGCGGTCATTGCCATGTTGGGTATCCGAATCTATCCGGGAACGGAAATGGAGCGGTTCTCCCTTTCGCAAGGGGTCATCCATCAGGATTCTAATCTCATCTATCCCCATTTTTATATCTCCCCAGCATTGGGAGGAAGATTAAGTGAAATCATTCAAGAGAAAGCCCTTGCAAGGAATCGATGGATAGTTCCCGGATTGGAGATCAACATCTCACAGAATCTGATAGAGCAAATACGAAAATTTCGAATTCGCGGCCCCTTGTGGGAACTGGTGGGAAGAATGAAGAGATCCCGAATAAGACCCTTGAGTTCTTAGAATTTAAATTGTAGTCATATTGTCAGTAAAATTATTTGCTACACTTATTCGGGATAAGC
>PEUO01000190.1:0-2339 GCA_002780715.1 Deltaproteobacteria bacterium CG03_land_8_20_14_0_80_45_14 | reverse complement strand
GCTTCGAAACCCCAACTGGATACCCGCTTTCGCGGGTATGACGGATGGGGCGACAGCACTTTTTGTTGGTACAGTGCCGTTCTTTTTCAAAGAGTCGCTGTAGTACTAAGAAGAGTTTAGAATTTGGTATTTAAATGACAGAGCTGATTTATTTTCCCTGGTTCATTGGGGATGAGGAGGATTGGTTATGTTGTTAAAGGACCATGTGGCTATTGTCACAGGGGGAACGAAAGGGATTGGAAAGGCGACCTGCCTCCTCTTGGCTGAACAGGGGGCAAAGGTCGTTGCCAATTTCTCAAAGGATGTGGATGCTGCAGAGAATCTGATGAGCGAGGCCAAATCAAAACGGTTGAGTCTGGGTCTTTTTAAAGCGGATGTCACACGGTTTGATCAGGTTAAAGAGATGGTGGAAGAGACCTTTGCTCAATATGGAAAGATTGATATCTTGGTGAATAATGTGGGTCTCGTCCGGGATAACTTCCTCATGTTGATGAGTGATGAGGATTGGGATTCCCTTCTCAAAACCAATCTAACTAGCCTCTTTTATTGTTGCAAAATGGTGATTCGAAAGATGATCCCTCAGAGAAAAGGGAAGATCATCAATATCTCCTCCATCAGCGGAATTGTGGGAACTTCTGGCCAGACCAATTATGCAGCAACCAAAGGAGGAGTGATCAGTTTCACGAAATCCCTTGCCCGAGAGTTAGGTCCTTTCAACATCCATGTCAATGCCGTGGCTCCTGGTCTGATCGAATCGGAGGTGGTATCCAAGATGCCTAAGGAAAAAGTGGATACGATTATCAAATCATCCAGCCTTGGAAGGATTGGGAAACCAGAGGAAGTGGCACAGGCCGTTCTCTTCCTTGCATCAGAACATTCGGATTACATCACCGGTCAGACCATTGTTGTGGATGGGGGAATCGTATAAACGCCCTCTTTCCTCCTCCCCCTTGATGGGGGAGGGCGAGGGTGGGGGTAATTAGGGATGTTTTCTCTTAGCTAAGAAATTGCTACACCCTATCAAATTTCTTTTTCATTGATTAGGCTCCCCGTTTCAACGACCGAAATCAGCGGGGCGTATTATGCATTCGCCGGATCGAATTGTTTTCTGACTGCGAATTTCAATATGCTAATCCCAGTTTTAAAGAGACTTGATTCAGTTTCTTATCGAGTGTCCAAAGTGGAACCTTGCTCAAGATGGCTGAAGCGAGCAGATGCATATCAATGTACCCTAACCCTTTTCCCATCAGGCTATGGTTTTCTATGAACTGCATCAGTTCGTCATGTTCTGCATGAGTTGCCATAGGGAGTGTCTTGAGGAGAGAGAGTGTTTCAGATCTGTTCTTGAGATTCCCACAAGCGAGTTCCCCGACGATGAATGAGTGACAGACAACATGGCCTTCATTTAATAGCGCTTCAAGACCAATATTCCCTTTCCGCAGATGCGCGACCCATACGGAAGTGTCGACAAGAACCATTTTACCTTCCTCTGAATCTCCTGCGGGGTATCCTCTCTAATTTCACTTCTGTTCCCCCCAATTTAGCGAGTCTCTTACCGCTTTCCCTCGCTATGAGTGCCTCGAGCCCAAGCCTGACCAGCGAGGTTTTTTCTTCGATGCCGGTCAATCTTGCTGCTTTGTCAAGCAAGTCGTCCTCTATGTTCAGTGTTGTCCTCATGGATTCCTCCCATAAAATATGCATTATTGTATGTATAAGTATGCATCAATAACATGCTATTGTCAAGAGGTGTTTAGTGATTTTGGGAGATAACGATGCGGGTCACCGGGAGCCCGATTTATGGGCGATCCGGTGCACCTGCTTGTTATGAGGTCAACGTCTTTCGTGCTGGTCAGTAATTCAGATGCTGACCCTCGCCCACATCGAGTAAACACGCCTCAAGCACTTCATATCCAAGAGTTTCGTAAAAACTCCTCGATGGGAGAGAAACACTCAACACGATTTCCGAAAAGCCTTTGCTCTTTGCTCTGGCTTCCAGTTCACTCATAATTCTTTTACCGAGGCCTTGGCCCTGGTCCTCTGGTTTGACAAAGACACCGAGTATCTCGTTCCCGACTAAGGCACCTGTTGCCACTATAGAACCATCTCTTTCGATCACCAATATTTCTCCCGGTTGACTTCGTTCCATGATTCTCTTTTGGGAATGGTACTCCTTGAAGAACTGGACCGCGCGATCAGGATAGACACCCGAATAGGAGGCATCGACAGTATCGTGAATAATGCGATGCAGCGAAACCAAGTCGGTGTCGCGGAACTGACGGATGACATATGGTACTATTTCTTTAGAAGATGGTTTAGGGGTCAGGTCTCAACATTCAACA
>PEUO01000185.1 GCA_002780715.1 Deltaproteobacteria bacterium CG03_land_8_20_14_0_80_45_14 | reverse complement strand
AGTCGAAGACTTTCTAACGGGGTTTACTTGATCGCTTCACTTGATCGACAATGGCAGGAATGATTTCACCGGCGGAGCCAGAGATCAGATAATCTGATATCTGATCGGTCAAGGGAGTAGGTTCCATATTGATTTCAATGACAATAGCTCCTCTTTCTTTAGCTGTCATGGGGATGGAGGCTGCTGGATATACAACCGCCGAGGTTCCAATGGAAAGGACCACACTGCATGATTTGGATTCTTTAAAGGACAAGACCTGAGCTTCCCAGGGGATGGATTCTCCAAAAAAGACAATATCGGGTTTCAAAAGCGAGGAGCACCGAGAACATCGGGGAGGAAGGTCCTCCATTTTGAGGGAAGTCCCATCGATGGTGGTAGAACATTTCAAACAAGAGAGCGTCCTATGAGTTCCATGGAATTCAATCACATTACGGCTTCCTGCTGCCTGGTGAAGGCCGTCCACATTCTGAGTGATGACCGAAGAGAGGTAACCCATCCGTTCCAATTCAGCCAGTCCCATATGGGCTGGGTTGGGTTTTGCAGTCATGATGAGGGAGAACATATCTTTAAGCATTAACCAGACCCGATCTGGATTTGAATAGAAGGCATGGATATGGGCATATTCCTCTGGATCATATTTTTGCCAGAGGCCCTGTGCCCCCCTAAAATCAGGAATACCACTCTCTACAGAAATACCTGCTCCGGTAAAAGCGATCGTCTTTTTTGAATTGAGAATATCCTCCGCCGCCCTTTGTATGAGTTGATGATCCATGGTTTTTCTCCTCACGTCGAAAAAGTAATGAGTTCGGAGTTCAGAGTTCGGAGATTCAAGACAGAAAACTCCGAACACCGAACTAATTACTCCGAACTATTTTTCTCTTTAATATCCTGATACGCCGGGATGAGTCCAAATCCTTTTGCTTTGGTCACTGCTCTTCTGACTGACTCGATTAAAGCCACTTCTCCAAGAAGTCCAATAGTATTCACATCGGCTTTTTTCTTACCATATGAGAGGGCAAAGATTAAATCTCCATCGAAGGTGGTATGAAGGGGTGAGATCACTTTGGCCAACCCAGAGTGGGCCATCTGTGCAACCTGATGCAACTCTTTCTTTGTGAAGTTGGCGTTGGTGGCGATCACCCCGAGAGTTGTATTAAAAGCGGTGGAATCAGAAGGAGCGACAGTTCCAAACTGTTTCCGTGTTACCCCTTGCCTCATCGACTTAGATGAATTGACCAATTGGAAACTTTTCTTAAATTTTCTTGCGCCCACTAATATTTCCTTTGAATGAGAATCGAGCACATCGCCAAAAGCATTAACAACAACGAGGGCTCCCACCATAAGTCCCTTGGGCCCTTGAAGACTCGAGGTGCCTACACCACCCTTCATCGCCCGTTCAATCCCAAAAAGTTTTCCTACGCTTGCTCCTGTTCCCACCCCAACACTTCCTTCCTCCACTTTTTTTGAAGCGCTGAGACAGGCCTGATATCCCATCTCGCGATCTGGCCTCACACGGAAATCACCAATGCCAAAATCGAAGATCACAGCGGTAGGTACAATAGGGATTTTTGTCTTGACCACATCAAACCCCTTTCCCCTTTCTTCCAGATAAGCCATCACTCCTCCTGCGGCATCCAAACCGAAGGCGCTTCCCCCCGCCAAGAGGATGGCATGAATTTTTTCAACCAGGTGGAGGTGGGTGAGGGCATCGATCTGCCTTGTCCCGGCTGCCGTTCCGCGAATATCAACGGCTCCAACGGCCCCTTCCTCACAGAGGATGACTGTGCAACCGGTCAAGGCCTTGAAGTCACTGGCATGGCCAACCTTGATCCCCTGAACATCTGTAATGGCATTGAGTCTTTTCATCCGTGGGGATATTATCAAAAAGGAAGAGGGGGTGTCAATGATTTGATTCCGTTGTGTTGAAGTTATGAACCATAGGGATCGATCAAGGCTTTTTATTAGAATTAGAAATAGGCGAGAGTTGAAGTCTGATATTTCGGGGATAAAAGCTGGTGATCGTTATTCCAGGACGGGTCGTGATATTCGCTTCAGCAAGGGAAATCTGATTGATTCCCTTGTGAGCATTAGACAGATCTATCCTTACCCGGATTTGGTCTGGCTTTGTGGAAGAAAGAAGTCTTTGCGACCCTTTAAGCCGTGCGTTAACCTCTTTGGGAGGTTCACCTACAATTTCTAAATTCTGAGGGATGGAATAATATTCAACGGGGATATTAAAACTAACCTCTCCTTGACGAATACCGATGACAAAAATCCAAAGAAGGCACACCAAGAGGAGGAATAAAACTTTTATCGGAATATCCTCCAAGATTTTTTTAGGCCATGTCCTTTCCTTGTCTTTTGTGTCTCCCATGGGGGTCAAATCGGCAAGGTTTTCTTTTAAGTCTTCCTTTCCATCTTTCTTTTCGACCTTTCCTTTAGAAGCTAATAAAACCTCTCCTCTCTCTTCCGAGATGATAATGCATTCTCCATCCGAGACTTCTGTGATGCCAATGCCAGCGCGATGTCGAGTCCCCCATTCTTTGGGAAGGGAAGTGGATTTGGAAAGGGGAAGAAGAGCAGCAGCGTACCGGATTCGACCTCCTTGAATGATGACCGCACCATCATGTAATGGCGATTGAGAATTAAAAATACTGATCAAGATATCTTCATTGATCTCTGCATCCAAAAGTGTTTTTTCACGAATGAGCTCATCGAGGTTGTCTCCTCTCTGCAGAACGATTAATCCACCCATCTTCCTTTGGGCCATTTGAAAAACGGCCTCTGCAATTTTGTCAATGATTTTTGAAGAGAGCCCTTCAGGTCTTCCAAAGAAAAAGGAGGGGAGACTGATATTTCCCAGCACTTCTCTGATCTCTTGTTGGAAGATCACTACCAGAACAATGATAATCACTGGCCAGAGATTCTGGAGTCCCCATACGGAAAGAGGTAAATCGATCCACTGAGCAAAAATATAGAAAAGGGGCAAAGCCAAAATGGCCAAGACCATGCGCAGAGCTTTTTTCTTTCTAAGCCAGAGGTAAAGGCGATAGAAAATATAAGTGAGAATGAGGATATCTAAAGCATCTTGCCAGCGGAAGAGATTGAGAAGATCTTTCATTCGATTTCCATCCGGACTCTTAATGTTACCTCCATTCTTCAACAATTCCATAAAACATGTCAAGAAGGCAGATTATTTTTTTCTTTGATAAAAAAATTCTTTCAATTATAATGGCTGAGTATTCAACCAAAAGAGAAGGAGGAAGTAAATATGGATCTGATGGAAGCGATCAAAGGGAGACGGAGCATTCGGAAATACAAGCCCGATCCTGTTCCTGAGGACGCACTTCAAAAGATAATGGAGGCAGTGAGATGGGCTCCTTCCTGGGCCAATACCCAATGTTGGGAAGTGATCATTGTTAGGGATCCGAATATGAAATCCGCATTAGCTAATACTCTTACCAGGACAAACCCATCCCTTTCATCAATAACAGAGGCCCCCATAGTCATTGTTCTTTGCGGAAAGAAAGGAGTCTCTGGCTTTAAGAAAGGCGAGGCAGCTACCATGAAAGGGGACTGGTTGATGTTTGATACGGGCATTGCTATGCAGAATCTCTGTTTAGCGGCTCATTCCCTGGGTTTGGGCACGGTGGTCGTAGGGCTGTTCGACCATAAAAAGGTGGAAGAGATCTTGGGAGTTTCTCAAAACGCAGAAGTGGTGGCCATGACCCCTCTGGGATATCCAGCCACAGAAGGAAGCGCGCCAAAGAGGAAGGAACTTTCTGAGTTTGTTTTTTATGATAGGTATGGAAAGGAATGAACATTTCAAATCCGAAATTCGAATATCGAAATCCGAAACAAATACGAATGTCAAAATGACTTAAATCTAAAACACGTTTGAGAAATTTGAATTTATAATTTGGAGAATTGTTTCGAATTTCGTGCTTCGGATTTCGAATTTATTCCTTGGGAGGAGGTCAAAAAGAGACGATGATTCCAGATGAGGTTTTTCGATCCCTGGCGATTCAAACGGAATCGAGGTTGGTGATGGTGGTGATTGATGGGATTGGTGGATTGCCCGTTAGAGGTAAGACAGAGTTGGAAGCGGCGAAAACTCCGAACCTTGACCGGTTCACTTCGAAAGCCGTCTGTGGATTGATTGATCCTGTCTCCTATGGGATCACCCCGGGAAGCGGCCCTTCCCATTTAGCCCTCTTTGGATATGACCCGTTTCGATATGAGATTGGAAGAGGGGTAATGGAAGCCTTGGGGATCGATATTCCACTATCTAAGGACGATTTGACAGCTCGAGGCAATTTTGCAACCATCGACGGAAGAGGAATCATTGTTGATCGAAGAGCCGGGAGAATTCCGACTGAAAAAAACAGAGAGATATGTAGATTCCTTGGAAAGGAAATCAAAGAGGTTGAAGGGGTTCGTATTTCTATTTATCCTGGGAAAGAACATCGGTTTGTCCTTGTTTTTCGAGGAGAAGGGTTGCGGGATAATCTGACCGATGCCGATCCCCAGAAAGATGGGCTCAAGGCAAAAGGGACAGAAGGGCTTTCTCAGGAGGCTCGAAGGACGGCCGAGATCATCAATCTTTATTTAAAGAAGGCAAATGAAGCGCTCAAATCATTTCATCCTGCCAATACCGTCCTGCTCAGAGGGTTTTCAAAGATTCCGCATATCCCAACGATGTCAGAGAAATTTAAACTCCGCCCTGCTGCGATTGCGACCTACCCCATGTACCGTGGGCTGGCGAGGCTGGTTGGAATGGAGATTTTAAAGACAGGAGAGACCCTCCAGGAAGAAGTGGAAACCCTGAAGAAATATTTTGATCAATATGACTTCTTTTACATCCATTTCAAAAAACCTGATATGGCTGGAGAAGACGGAAATTTTAAAATGAAGGTTAAGGCGATTGAGGAGATAGACCGGATCCTCCCCTCCATTTTCAAACTGAAACCCGATGTCTTAGTCATCACGGGAGACCATTCCACTCCCACTCCCTTAAAATCTCACAGTTGGCATCCCAATCCCATTCTACTGTTTTCAAACTATGTCCGGCCAGACAGGATCCGGCGCTTCACAGAGAGAGATTGTCAGAGAGGACAACTGAGCAGGTTTCCAGCCATGGATGTCATTCCTTTGATGTTAGCCAACGGACTCAAGTTGAAAAAATTCGGAGCATAAGCCTGCAAGTTCGCAAAGCGCATAGGGCATAGCGCATGGCGTAAGGATACCACTACCCATAATGACTGAGAAATGAAAGCATTTCGACACCTGTATGGTCCAGTTCCTTCGAGAAGATTGGGTAGGTCGCTCGGGATTGACCTCGTTCTCCATAAGATCTGCACCTACGACTGTATCTACTGCCAGATTGGGAAGACCACGGATAAGACTCTTGTAAGAAAAGAATATGTTCCTGTGAAGGAAATTCTAAAAGAAGTGAGGCGTTTTCTTAAGGAAGAAACTTCTTCCATTGATCATCTCTCCCTTTCCGGCTCTGGAGAGCCCACCCTCCATTCTCAAATCCGTTCGGTCATAGAAGGGATTAAAACCATCACCTCCATCCCGGTTGCTGTCATCACCAACGGCTCTTTACTCTATGAAGAAAAGGTGAGACAGGATCTCCTCCATGCGGATATTGTCCTTCCTTCGTTAGATGCTATATCCTCAGAAGTTTTTATGAGGATCAATCGTCCTCGCCCAGGGTTTTCTGTTGAAAAGGTGATCGAAGGGGTGGTCGAATTCAGAAAGGTCTATAAAGGCCAGATTTGGTTGGAGATACTATTCTGTAAAGGTGTCAATGATAGCCAAGAAGAACTTATGAGGATGAAGAAAGCAGTAGATCGAATCCAACCTGATCGCATTCATCTTAATACGGTCGTTCGGCCTCCTTCTGAAAGATGGGCAGCCCCTTTGAATCCAAAAGAAATAGAAAAAATCAGAGACTTTTTCGGCGAGAAGGCGGAGATCATTTCCGAATTCGATCGTCATCCACCATCCATGTTGGAGAGGGATATTAAAGAAGAGATATTCAAGATTTTGAGAAGAAGGCCTCTTTCTCTATCTGACCTCTCCAAAGGCATGGGAATTTCCCAAAATGAACTGGACCAATACATCAAACCGCTGGCCCAAGAAGGAAAGATTCAAACCCGGATTTATGGTGGGTCGATTTACTATGAAATTTCAAAAGAGTCTTAATTCTCTGAAGCCTTAGAGTTTTAAAAGGATTTGCGATGAACGGTCATCTATCCATTTTGATGGTTTTAATCATTGTAACGTATCTATCTACCACTCCATCATACCCATTGGCGGATCCTTATTTTTCTAAAAATCCGTTAACCCTGTTGGTTAAAAATGGGGAGCAGCCTTCTCCCAAGGAAGATTTAAGAGAAGGTCCTCCTCCGGCCATCGAGGAATATGAAAAAGAGAAGCTCGCTAAGATGAAGCGGAACATCGGCAGACGGTTGTTGACTGTTAAGACGATCAATCCTGCAGTGTTCTATGAATCTCCGGATGATTTAGAAAGAAAATTAAGAATAAAAAGAGAGAAAGAGGGCTTCGTGATCATGGAGGTGGTTCAGAATCAATTGGGAAATATGAATTTCTATCAAGTCAAATTTGATACGGGTCAAATAGGCTATTTAAGCGCGGATGGGAGCTATTTGGAAATAAAAATTAAAGAGGGGAGTCTCATTTCCGTTTCAAAAAGGGCAAGCGGTAAGAAGAAGAGTTCAAGCCAATCGAAAGCACTCGCTTCTCAGGCCCTGAACCGTGATGGTTCAGGGCAGGCTGTGGAGCTGGTGAGGAACCATCTCACTCCGGCTGACCCAGTGACCGGCGAGAAGAGGTCTGTTGAAAAGAGGATGATGGACGAGAGGGCGAGATCTTTTCCAAATCTGAAATGGAGATATGAGGCAAAAGAAATCGGAAGAAATAAATACCGGGTCACGCAATATGCGGGGGAAGGAGCGGGCCCTCCCTTGATCAGGACATGGATTGTTGATCTTTCAACGAATGAAGTCACGCCTGAAAATCTGGCTGCCAAGGAGATGGTTCGATAATTTGGTCTGCTGGGGAACGAGAGGGTTAAAGCTCAAAGAGGGTGTTTTCGATCTTTTTTTGGAGGGCTTCATCAACGTTCCCTTTCCTCCACTCCCAACTGGCTTCAATCTCAGATCGCACCAGTTCTACTTCTTTGATCTTACCTTTTTTAGAGAGGGTGAAGACGTAAGAGAAATCCAATTTTCTCAAACGTTCGATATTGACATCGGGGTCCTTATTTTGAATCAAACTTTCGATTAAACGCTTCACCTCTCCCTTATCATCGAAGATGTTGTATCCGTCAAAACGATCAAGAGGGTTCATGTCTTTTTAAATTCGTAGGTGATTCGATCGTTCGCAAGTTTGGTGACGACGTATTTCAGTTCCATCCCGATGGTGATTTCTCCCTCTTTAATCTCTTTGCTCAATCGGCCGAAAACCTTCATCTTATTTTCAAATTCTACCAGGGCGATGGTATAGGGAAGGTCAGCCTCAAAACCGGTCGGGGCATAGATGAGAGTGGAGTAAGAGATCAACTTCCCCTTTCCGGTGATTTCTGACCATTCCATATTACTGGATAGACAGTGATGGCAATCGGTTCTGGGCGGAAAATAAAAAGCCCCGCAACCTTTACACTTGGTCCCCGCTAAAACACCTTTATCAAGATAGTCTACGAAAGGCGCAGCTTTTGTCTGAGAAGCAAAACTGACAATTCCAAACCGTTCAAATCCCATTGGATTACCTCCCCATTAAATTATCAATGCAAAATGGCCAGTGATCAATTACCAATTAACAATGGAAAAACATCAAAAATAACTGGATTCCTGCTGGAGTTTATCCCGATGAAAATCGGGGCAGGAATGACAACTCACTGCTTTTGTCTATCTCTATATGTTTTTTATTGAGAATTGCTAATTGATCATTGCTAATTTTACATTGATCCTTTTCGTTAATCTCTGCCTAAGACGGTGACGTTTCCGTAGACACCTACCCCACCGATGTTATGAACCAGACCGATCTCAGGATTCTTAACCTGCATCTGGTCCGCCTCCCCACGGAGTTGAAGGACAATGGTACGAATCTGTGAACCCCCTGTAGCCCCAATTGGGTGGCCTTTAGAGAGGAGACCACCGTCGACATTAATGGGGATTTTCCCTTCAATATAAGTTTCCTTGCCCCGTATTAAAGCCTTTCCCTCTCCAGGCTCTGCGAATCCTAAATCTTCATAGGCCATTAATTCGGCAATGGTGAAGCAATCGTGAACCTCTGCCACATCAATGTCTTGAGGGGTGACGCCAGCCATTCGATAAGCCTCTTTAGCGGCCACTCGGGCACAATTCAAACCGGTCAAAGATTCCCTTCCGCTCATCGTGATCGGGGCTGTGCCAGCCCCCAGTCCAAGAATCCAAACCGGTTTTTTGGAGATCGATTTTACCATTTCTTTGTCAGCGACAATCATACAGGAAGCGCCGTCAGCATTTGCACAGCAGTCAAATCTCTTGAGGGGAGAGGAGACGACATCCGCTGTCATGATCTGTTCGAGGGTTACCCCTTTCTGGTAGACAGCTTTCTTATTGATCATTCCGTAAGTTCCAGCCTTTACCCGAATCAGAGCTAAATCCTCGCTCGAGGTTCCATATCGTTGGAAATGGGCCCGTGCATGCATGGCATAATAGGCGGGCATCATGGTCCCGAAGGGGGCCTCCCACATCACGTCAGAACCTCTTCCCATCCTCTCCTGAGAGTCCGCTGAACTGATTTCAGACATCTTCTGAAATCCTAATACGAGAACAATTCGATGGAGACCGGACTTGATCAGAGAATAGGCTACCCTAAGTCCGGAGCTGGAAGAAGAACAGACCGTCTCAATATAGAACGTAGGTTTTGGATTGAGACCGAGGTATTCCGCAATGGTTCCGGCAGGGGTGCGCTGTTTATCGTACTCCGGCGCCGAACAGATGATCGAAGCATCAATCTCTTTAGAAGTTAATCCAGCATCCAACATAGCCTCTTTGAATGCATCGAAGGCCAGTTCTCGAATAGAGCCCTCATAACCTCGCACAAAAGCAGTCTGACCTACGCCTACAATCGCTACGTCTTTCATCAACAACCTCCCTTTCTATAATCACCAGACCTTAAAGATAAATGAGAGTTCATTTTTTTGTCAAGTTATTTTTTTGAGAGCGCCGGGAAAATCTAAAAATATGCAGCGCTCTCTGATAAATATTCAAAGGGTTTTTCAGAGGCCTCTTTTTCTTGGATATTTTTGATATTTCCAAACCGCTCGATTATGTTCTTCGATGTCAGAAGAAAAAGAGTGGGAGCCATCATTTTTGGAAACGAAATAGAGGTAGGGAACGGGAGCAGGGTGGACGGCCGCCAGAAGGGATTCTTTGCCAGGGTTACAGATGGGGGTGGGAGGAAGTCCAAGCATGAGATAGGTGTTGTAAGGAGTTCGCCTGAGCAGATGTTCTTTGGTTAGATTCCCATTAAAATTTTTAATTCCATAGATCACGGTGGGGTCGCTTTGGAGGGGGATCTTCTTCTTTAAACGATTATGGAAAACAGCAGAGATGAGAGGTTTCTCTTCGGAGAGGGGAGTTTCTTTTTCGATGATGGAAGCTAAGACGACCGCTTCCCTCCCGGAGATTCCCAAATCAGATGCCCGATTGGAAAAGTCTGGTCCGAAAACTTTTTTAAACTGATGAACCATCATCTGGATGACTTCCTCCGGGTCCATCTCCCTGAACAGGTGGTAGGTGTCAGGGAAGAGGCAGCCTTCCAAGGTCGGTCCTGCTAATTGAGAGAGGTCGAGAGCGTTGATGAAAGCGGGAGAGGAGGCCTTTTCAAGGAACCCTTTCTTTTCCACAAGATTTAAATCTTCCAATAATTGGGCGATTTGGGAAAGGGTATATCCTTCAGGGATGGTCACCAGATGATGTTTCACCTGCCCCTTCACCAAAGCATCCAATACTTCGACTGGAAGCATTTGAGTATGGAATTCATATTCTCCTGCTTTGACCTTCGCTTTTTTCCAGAGAATCGTGGTGAGGAAAACGAAAAAATGTCTATTTTTGACGATCCCTTCCTGTTCGAGCGCCTCTGAAACCTTTTTGAGATGAGTTCCCTTTTTAATGAAGATTACCTTGGTTGATGCCGTTTTAGAGGGAGGGACAAAAAGAAGCCAATAAATGACGGAGATAAAAAAGAGAAGGAAAAGCCCCGACGAGAGGAGGATAAATTTACTCCTGGAAGAGGGTCCCATGGTTTGTTCTCCTGCTTTGGTCTAAGT
The DNA here is from genome assembly GCA_002780715.1 of Deltaproteobacteria bacterium CG03_land_8_20_14_0_80_45_14. GTDB lineage: Bacteria > Desulfobacterota > BSN033 > BSN033 > UBA1163 > UBA1163. Next base: position 1,941 of record PEUO01000185.1, on the reverse strand, counting down.
ATCCTTGGAGAATGAGGACGGCGGCCAGCTTGTCAATGACCTTCTTCCTTTTTCTTCTAGAGAGATCTGCTTCCAGTAAAACCTTGGAGGCTCCAACGGTTGAAAGCCGTTCATCCCAAGTCTCCACTGGAACATGAATTTTATCTATTAGATCCTCAACCCATTGCAGAACGAACTCTGCCTGTTTCCCCAATGTCCCATTCATATTTTTAGGAAGACCGACCACAATTTTATCAATTTCAAATTGATGAATGATCGCAGCGATTTCTTTTAAATCATCTTCCATTGATTTCCTTCTCAGGGTTTTGAGACCCTGAGCTGTTATTCCCAACTCATCGCTGATCGCTATTCCAATGGTATGGGTGCCAACATCTAAACCCATTGTTCTCATTAGCATTTTATTGCCCATTTGCCTGGCATTGTCAAGGCCCTATTTCTTAGCTTTTTATTGATATTTATAATCTAAATAAATACAATAAGTTGCAATTATTCTGTGAAGATAAAAATATCTTGACAAAAGAATAGTCCTTTGTTATAAATTGCACAATCTAATCGGGAGGAGGAAATTTTATGGATTTTAAATTGACTGAAGAACAAGAAGCAATGCGAGAGATGGCTAAAAATTTTGCAGAAAAGAAAATCGCTCCCACCATGGAAGAAGATGAAAAGGAGCATCGTTTCCGCCGGGAAATTGTAAAAGAGATGGCCAGACTTGGTTTTTTTGGATGTATTTCGCCTGAGAAATATGGCGGAAATGAAAGCGGTTATCTTGCGGCCTCAGTAATGACAGAAGAGATCGCGAGAATTTCCCCGTCGTGGGGACTTCCCTTCAACCTTCAGATGAATTCGATCCAATCTGTTCTTCTCAATTTCGGGATAGAGGAGCAGCGGGAACGCTGGATTCCCAAATTGATCAATGCTGACTTGCTCGGCTGTTTTGCCATCACCGAAGCCAACACCGGTTCTGATGTGGCCTCAATGAAGTCAACAGCGGTAGAGGCGGAGGGTGGATTTGTCCTGAATGGGACAAAGATGTGGATTTCAGGGGTGCCTGTGGCCGACCTTGGTATTGTATATGTTTACACGGATAAGGCGGCGAAGCATCGCGGCATGTCAGCCTTTATCGTGGATATGCATTCCCCGGGTGTCACCCAAAAATCCATCGATTCGAAATTAGGCCTTTTCTGCGCTCCGACAGGGGAGATCGTCTTTGAAGATGTCAAGTTGCCGAAGGACAGTCTCGTCGGTCAAAAAGGAGATGGATTTAAAATCTGCATGGCCATGTTGGATAATACCCGGCTCTCCTCTGCGTCGAGGGCAGTGGGAGTGGCGCGGGCCTGTCTCGAACATTCTGTTCGGTATGCCAATGAACGTGAGCAATTCGGCCAGCCCATTGCGAATTTTCAAATGATCCAGGAGCAGATCGCAGAAATGTATGTTGAAGAACAGGCTGCCCGACTGTTGGTTTATCGGGCTGCTTGCAATAGAGACCTAGGGCAGCGAAATACCATCGAGGTTTCCTGCGCAAAGTATTATGCTGCAGAGGTGGCTGTCAAAGCGGCCAATACAGCTGTCAAGATTTTCGGATCTTATGGTTTTTCAACGGAGTATCCTGTGGAAAGGTTTTATCGGGATGCCAAATCCTATCAGATTGTAGAGGGGACATCCAACATTCAAAAGATGATCATTGCAAGAAATGCGTTAGGTCTTAAATAACTTAAGTAATGTTTCATGAGAGCGACGCTGTCCTCTCAACACATGAAAATAGTCCGAGTGGTTGAGGTTAGGGTTACGGTTACGAAGCCCCTGCCTACCGCCTGCCTGCTGGTAGGCAGGGCAGGCAGGCGTTTCGGTTAATGGTTACGGTTGCGTGTAAAGAATTGAGAGACGATAAACGTAGCCTTTTATTAACGATACGGGCCTCGTTACCCTTACCGTTAG
>PEUO01000078.1 GCA_002780715.1 Deltaproteobacteria bacterium CG03_land_8_20_14_0_80_45_14 | reverse complement strand
GTGTAAACCCCTTTTTCTTTCGCCTGGACCAAGGAATCCACCACTTCCCCGAATGAATATCCCCTCGGTCTGTGATAGCGTTTGTAAAATTTTAAATGGGGGCTGTTGAGCGTGACACGAACGCTGTCAAGCCCGGCATCACAAAGCTTTGCTACCCGGTCTGGAAAGCTGCCGTTCGTGTTGAGATTAATTGTTCCACGATCTGTCCTCTCTCGAAGTTCACGGATCGATCTCTCCAGAAGTCGCCACTGCATCAACGGCTCCCCTTCGCAACCCTGGCCAAAGCTGACGATTGCATCCTTTGCTTCTTTTAGATGGGGTAAGGCGACCCCCAGAACTTCCTCTACTGTAGGAACAAAATGAATCCTCTCTTGAGAGGCCGGGCAGCATTCAGAGGGTTGCAGGGAAATGCAACCCAAACAATCTGCGTTGCATGAAGGGGAAGTAGGCAATGGGCATTCCCATCTTCGAAAAAAAACATTTTTTGCCGCAAAGCAGTGATATTCCAAAGCACACCTGGAAAGTTGTTGAAAAAGGCGATTTCTAAGACTTTTACTAAGAAATGTATGAACCTTCCTTTTTAAAAGGCTGTCGTTTCCAAAATATTTTGGATCCCAATGAGGGTTTGGATCAATGAATAATCCCGTTGCCAAAAATTTTCCATCTTTCCAACCTACGGCGCTATAAGCCCAGAGTGGAAGGGTGGGCGCTTTGGGCCCCAGTTTTGTGGCAGGTAGGAGTGTCCGGATATATCCTGGTGGGAGGAAAGCAGCAACAGAAGTACACTCCACTTCTTTCTCCCCCAATCTCACTTTTTCCGAAGAGACGAAAGATCTTTTTTCTTCATCCCATCCAATTGGAATCCTTCCGGGTAAGGTAAAGAGTTGACTCCCCTTAGGCAGAGGAACTAATTCTGATGGATGGGGTAGTAAAAACCGAGTTCCAGATCGACCTGATAGCTTCAGAGAAGGATGATCAAAGATATTCCCTTCAGGGTCTGATAAAATGAGCCTAGGAGATTCAAAGTGAGGCATGATTCATTTATCGTAGCGTCGGCATTCATTGCCGACGGAATATATATTCCAATCAACAGATTCGCCCTCAATAAATGAGGGCGCTACATTTTTTCTTCAATGTTCAAAGTTTTTCTGGTTGAAGAATTAGATCTTCTAACTCTATGCGCCATGCGCTCTGCGCTTAGCGTTGTTTATCAGGTTGGATACTTTCTCTCTCCTTTAGACTTTCTCAAGGAGTGCTTAACATTTTTCCTTTTCAAGGCTGCCTTCAAACGATTGGTTTTTTTTCGTCTCTTCATATTCTCCTCCACAATTATGGAATGATGGAATTCTGGAATAGCCGAATGATGGGTAATGATTTAGACTGCAAAGAATGTATTTTATTGTTATTTAATATTTGACCCATTATTCCAACATTCCAATATTCCAATCACGCATTTATTTGACCAGCCAGACTCCTGAGACGATCAATGCCGTACCAATGATTCGGTGAAGGGTTACCCCTTCTTTGAGAACCAAAACACTCAGGAGGGCGGTCACCAAAGGGTAACAGGCTGCAATGGGAACGATTTTTGAGGTTGCCTCCATCTTCAAGGCAGCATAATAAGTCCACATACCGAGAAGACCTGCCATCATGCCGCTTGCTCCAAAGAGAAGAACGCTCTTCCCATCCAATTCAATCAACGCCCTGCCTTTGCCCAATAGAAAGGTGAGCAAAAAAAGGCCTGCCGTGACAATGGCGCTTCGAATGGTGACGCCAATCAGAGGATCCACTTTTGTCAGACCTATTTTTTCAAGAATGGGGGTTGCTCCCCATAACAAAGTCGTGGTAATCAATAAAAGGATAATCACCTTTTTACCTCCCCGATGGAGCCCCGTGGGTAAGCCCGTGGCACCTCCATCTCGTTAGCGAAATCCGCCGAAGCACTCACCTACGCAAAAGGCTTAGGAGAATTAATCTCCTCGCAATCATCTACGGCTAAAGTCGTTGTCTTCTGCGTAGGCGGATGAAAACCGATTTCGAACGGCCTTGAGATTCTCTATGATGGAGTAAGGAAGCTTCATCTCTCCTCTCCCTACCCCGATGTCCAATCCGTTTTTTTCGATTCCATGATAATCCGTCCCACCTGTCGACAGGAGACCGTATCTTTCGGCAAGAGTTTTATATTGTGCCACTTCCGCTGCAGAGTGTTCAGGATAATAGACCTCAATCCCTTTAAGCCCCTCCTCCACGAGTTTAAGGATAAGTTTCTCCAATTCTGAGTATCCATTCATTCCGAGGGTATTTGGATGAGCAAGCGCTGCCACCCCTTTGGCTTCGTTGATAAAATGCAGAGCTTCTTTCGATGTAAATCTCAATTTGTCCACATAGGCTGGGGCTCCCTTTTTCAGAAACCGATCGAAAGCCTCCTGAAAACTTCTGACATACTTCTTTTCCAATAGCACATTGGCAAAATGGGGGCGCCCAACCTGTCCCCCTCCAGAGGCTTTCAGGACCTCTTCGTAAGTCATCTCAATTCCTAACTGGTTCAGTTTCGCAATAATCTTCGGATTTCTTTCTGCCCTTGCCTTTTGAAGATATGCCAACCTCTCATTGAGGAGGGGATGATGGATATCGAGAAAAAACCCCAGGATATGCATGGAGCCAGGTGAATGCTCGGCGCTAATTTCAATTCCCGGAATCACTTCAAAACCAATTTTCTCCCCTTCTGACAACCCCTCCTCACACCCTTCAATGGTATCATGATCAGTGATCGCAATCGCTTGAAGTCCTTTTGCCTTTGCGTATCTCACGATCTCTGATGGGCTTAACACCCCGTCAGAAGCGGTTGTATGAAGGTGGAGATCCACATATCCCATAGGCATTCTTTCAACCCCTTTTAGAAAGGAGGATCGAAGAATAATCATTTAGACTTAAATTTTATAAAAGATGGGCTGCCCAAAGTCAACCCTTCGACTCTCCGGCCTGAAGTCTTGGGCGCCGTCAAAAGGGTCAAATTATAAACTATTGCTTTTCTCTCTACCATCAGTATGTGAAAGGTTTATTTTTAATTTCTCATATTTCGAAGGGAATATTTCAACCCTGGAGAATTTATTAACTTTTCCAACAAAATATGGAATAAATCCTATATGAATACAGTAATATTTACAGTTTAATTTATAACCATTTGAAAATAATAAACAATTTACATAAAAATAATGCTTGACAAAACTTGCTAATTTGAATATATTAGTATTAGGAAATGGATAAAACACTTTATATAGTTGTTGAATGTAGGGAGGCCCATTCGACCGGTTAGGGTTTTTGGTAAAAGAAAAATTGAATAAATCCACCCTTTCCATGGACTAAGAATGGAGAGGGTTTTTTGTTCTAAAAAGAAAGGGGCAAAATACTTGTGAAAAATAATAAGACAACAAACAAAAAAGGAGAGGATTTAACCCTTGAGCACGTTCAATCCTCATCCCTTTTTGCTGAAACCCCGACCTCTATTCCACCTATTCAATCCGCACCTTATGGAGAGAGTGAATCAGAGGAGACCATAGAGGATTTTGATCTTCAGGCTGAGGAGGAGGAATTAGTGGCCGAGGAAGGGGAAGAAATTTCAGTTGAGCCGGTTCCTCAGGAAGAAATTATTTTTCAGCCTCAGGATATCACATGGGAATATTTAAAAGGCCTTGAAAAGATATCCCTGCTTACTCCAGAGAAAGAGGTCGAATTGGCAAAAAGGATTAAGGAAGGCGAGCGTCAAGTCAAAATCCTCGAGACAAAGACCAATCGTCTTAAAGCCCAATTATATACCCCCACGAGTCCAAAAAATGGGGGTAAACGCACCCATACCAATACCCGGCAAGGATATAAACTAAATGGGAAGAACGGGAAAAATGGGAAAAAATCAAAATTCACTTCTTCAGAAATGAGGGAGAAAAATCTTCTTTATAAGAAGATGCTGGGCCAATATCAACAGGTCCTCCTCGAACTCCAACAGGCAAAGAATGAATTGACCCAGGCCAATCTGCGATTGGTCGTCAGTATCGCAAAACGATATGCCAATCGGGGGCTCTCTTTCCTGGATTTGATCCAGGAGGGGAATCTTGGTCTCATCCAGGCCATGGTCAAGTTCGATTATACCAAAGGCTTTAAATTCAGCACCTATGCTTCCTGGTGGATCAGGGCTGCCATTTTAAGAGCCTTCGCAGAGAAATCGAGAACCATTCGAATTCCCAACTATCTTTTTGAGATCAAAGGAAAGTTGATGAAATCCTTTAAGGATCAGGTAAAGAAGTTGGGTCGGGAGCCCACATCCCTGGAATTATCAAAAGATAGTGGAATTCCTTTACACGATGTGGAGAAGATTCTCAATCTCATTGAAGAACCGATTTCTCTGGATATGACGATTGGGGAAGAGGACAGCACTCTTGAAGACCTGATTCCTGATGACAAGAGCCTCTCGCCCAGCGATTCCTTACTGGAAAAAGATTTAACTCATCAAATCCAGAAGCTCTTGTCCGGCCTTTCTCCGAGAGAAGAAAAGATTCTCCGGCTCCGTTTTGGCATTGGAGAAGACGGGGAATGTACCCTTGAAGAAATCGGTAGGCAGTTCGGCCTCAGTCGAGAGAGAATTCGGCAAATCGAAGCGAAAGCCCTTGATCGATTGAGAGATCCCAAACGTTATAAGGAAATCAAAGAATATTTTGAGTGATTTTTTAAAAAGAAAATAAGAAAGGGGCATCCATGATTCCATGTGGAGTGCCCTTTTTTTATTCTTGATGAAGAGACTTAATCTTCCATCTGGATAGCCTCTGCCGGACAATTTTCAGCAGCTTCTTTACAGGACTCCAATAGATCCTCAGGAACCTCATCCACTTTGACGCGAACCTTATCATCATTCATTTCAAAGACCTCTGGGCAAGTCTCTGCACAAAGCCCACATCCGATACAGGTTTCCTCATCCACTGTCACTCTCATCAACCATCCTCCTTTCAACTTCCTTCCATTCATTATTCATAATCATTTTTTTAAATCAATCCATCCTCCTGAATTTGTGGTAGAGATATCCAAAAGCCGCGACCATCCCGACCAACATCAAAATGGAGACGATCGTCTCCACCGAATCTAAACGGGTGGCTGCTTTTTCATAAGTGGCCCCGATCCACCAACCAAAAAAACCCAGGAAAAAGCATCGGAAGATCGAACCCAAAAAGGTATAAATCGTGAAGGGCTTGATAGGAATCCTGAGGAGGCCGGCAAAGATAGAAACCAAAGAGATGGGGAAGACTGGAATGGCCCGGGAGAGAAAGATGCTCAAGGCCTCTCTCTTCCCCTGAAATCGCTTCTCCAACCTTTCTATCTGATCCCAGTCCACATCCAAAAAACGCTGAAACCGTAAGACCAGGGCCTTACCTCCATAAAAACTGACCATATAGCCAATATAGGAACCCAGTGTCGAAGCAATGGCGCCGGGAAGGACGATGATCCATAGAATCTGAAGGAAGGCGTTGGGAATGGAAAGTCCGGGTAGAATGAGAATGGCCCCTGCCCCCATGATGATCAGTGGAGATGGGATAGGGATGATGATTTGCTCGATCATCACGCCGACGAAGACCGAGAGCTGGCCATGGGTCCTCATCAACTCCATAATCCACTGGGTAATCTCAGAGATCAAAATTACCTCCCCGACTGCTCATACTTCATAACCTCAGACCACTTTTTGACCCGACCCACCCTAAAATCCTCGTCGCCTCTCATGATACTGGCTAAAAAATCTTTTTCCCTAATAATCTCTTTTGTTGCTTCAAGTTCCTCTTTCGCCTTGAGATAGGCAACAAAGTCAGCTACCTCTTTTTTACGTTTTTTTGAGAGTCTTTCAAAATCAGCAAGAATCCTCTCCTCTTTTTTAATAGTTGCTGTTTTGCTCATATTCTCCTCCCATTAGGATTTTTGAACAATTATAACATATAAAGGGTGAAAGCTTTGGGTGTGAACCTCAAGCACTCTGTTATCTGCCGGCGTTGGCAAATCCCCCCTCGCCCCCCTTTTCTAAAGGGGGGATGGAATGATTATCCGTCTTTAAATCTGGGACAGTCCCCTTCAAGGCTGGAAATTTAGCTTGAAGGCCAGGGTCTATCTGGACTTCTTTGTCCCTAAAAACCTTTAAAATCTTTTCCACCATGCCATCTGCCTTAGGAAAGCTCCAATGTTTCTCGGCAGGATGCCATCTACGGCCATCGATGGTCTTAACCTTTTCGACGAGGAGAGGATCATAGGGAAAGGAAACAATTACGCGACCAGATGGATCATTTGAGACTTGAATTCTGGCCATCAGGCAACCTCCATCCTTTGTTGAAGTTAAGGGAAGAGGAACGCGAAGTGTATGTTTTTGCGTACAAATTATCATAACCGTAAAATATGTCAATTGTTTTTCTGGGGCCTTAAAATAGACAAACACCCACCCCCACCTTAATCCTCCCCCATCAAGGGGGAGGATGTGACTTTTGGGTAAGTGTTGAGGGAAAGAAAAGAATCTATCATCTTCGTCAACTGTTTTGCATTATAATCAAAATGGATCAATACCTCCTCGGTCGCCTTCACGAGCATCTCCTGATATTTTTTAACATCGTAAGTGTCGTCCGGCCCCACTAAAGGAAAAGGTCTCACTCGCTCCGCCTTATCCTTGCATTCGGCATCCTTGATCACATACCGGACCTTTTCTCCGGGATGAATCTCGATTCCAGCATCTTCCAGCTGTTGGGCAGCAAGAGCTGTGAGGCTATCCACTTTATAGGCATTGGGCTCCTTCGAAATCCTCTTCCCGATAACCAAATCCTCTTGTTTCGTCTGGCCGTCCTTCAACCTCAGGCTATATTCAAGGAGAAGGTCTAAAATCTCAGAAATCTTCGATCGAAAATCCTCTGTATTTTTTGTCCCTGACAAAACCTCGATCATACGAACCTGAGCCTCCTGAACCAAAGGAGGCATATCGCTTCGTCGAAACGCTAATCCCCTCGCCTTGATCTTTCCATTTTGGAAGAGCCCGAAATAACGGTTGGCCACCGGGCTTTCCGAATTCCCCTTTGAAGGGAGAAAAGCCATCCATCGATAAATTCCCTCCAGACTCATCGTGATCCCAGTGGCCTCGCTGATCTTCTGGCAGAGCTCGAGAACCTCTTTCTCTCTCAGTCCTTTCTTACGGATCCAGAGGGAATCGGTAATGGCATGGAGAAGCTCGAACTCTTCCTCCTCACAGATCTCCTTGGCTTGAAGGAGGCTTTCCCTTCCAAAGGCAGTGACCGCTTCATGGGCCTCAATTCTTCCAAAGCGGGCATTTCGATAACCTAAATATCCGAAAGATGTAACAAGCATCCATTTGAGCGCCGTCTGCTTCCGGTTGTAGATTTCCTTTCTTTTACCTAGAAAATCGATTCCAAATCCCCCCAACCCCCCTTTTTCCTCCGGGCCAGGCTCCGCCCCGGAAGGGCTCATGCCCCGGAGGGAGGCCCTCTTGGGCCGGCGGCTAAAGGGGGGAGTGAGGGGTACTCCGCAATCCGCAATCCGCAATTCGCAATCTAATTCTTTCGCCATTTTCTTGAGCCACGCTCTTCTCGCTAAGATAGGCTTGAGCGTCTTGGGAACGATCCCTTCCCTCTTCTCACAGATCGTATAACCAGCCTCTGGGACTCTATGGTTCTTACAACATCCGCAGAGTACGGTCTCCGGAGAGATATTGTGGATTGCCATCATGGTGGGATACATCGAGGCGAAGTCAATCTCTGCCACATCTTCGAAGATCCCCAGCTTAGGTTGGAAGACAAGACCCCCTTTGTCTGCAACGAGCAGATCCCACGCCGTCTTGAATCGTTCCGGCTCCCCCTTTCTCCAGGGGATGAGGATGTCATCCTGAAAGGCTCGATCGAGCTGCATCGAGGTGATAGCTGTTCCCGGAGAAGTCCGCGCCATCCGTTGAACTGGAATTTTAGCCAATCGTGCCAGCTCGATCACTCCTTCCATCCCCGATTCTCCGTAGATGAAGGAGTTTCTACGATCGATATGCCATCTTCCAAAAAAGATATGAGCGGGGGCCCGATAATATGTTCTGCCATAGGAAAAGTAAGAGAGGCCTTTTGGATTTACAGGTCTCTTCAAAGGATGAGGCTCACGATCCCAGGGAATAGGGATTTTCCATCTCTTCTCTGCAGAAAAGAGAAGAGGTAAAAGAGAAGCATCTCCATCATCGCTCAGAATCACATCAGGATCGAAATGTTTGAGAAACTTCTCGATTTCTCCAACATCGATCGTCTCCATCTCCACCCGATACCCTTCACACTCCAAAATGAGGGACTGCCATTCGTGCCTAGCCTGCCCTGAACCGCTCTGGCCCCGCACCGTGCTGGTACAGGGCTGGTTCAGGGCACGAAGTTCCATTACCCGAAGGTCAGGAATCTCTTCATTGTCCATCCACACAGACTCGGATGGATCAGGATAAATTTGGAAAATTCGATTCCCTTCAGCCTCAACAATACATCGGCCTGTCGGAAATATTTTTTTCCCATAAAGATAGGTCTGGGGCAAAGGGATGTCACAATTGTAGAAGGTAATCCTCTCTTCCCATTGAGGGAGAACTCGGGAAAGTTGAGCATAATGCTCCGAATCTATAACCTCGATCTCCATCACTTCAACTTCATCACCACTCCAGAGCTCCTTCTTTCTGGTCCACTGATATCCTACGGCCCGCCCCCCTTTCTGGAGAGTTTGAAACAGGGATAAAAGATCGTTTTTCTCTCCTTGGGCATAGAATCGAGGTCGGAAAGGATCTTCGAATCGGCGAAGACTTCCATCCTCCTCCTTGATCCATAGGATCATTGAGGACTCCAGGGGATAAAGATCGAAGAGCCGTCCTCTGATTTCCATGAGTTTACCCAAAAGCTCTGCAATTGCCCACGATAGGTTCGTCACGCTGTCTGTAGTAAGCGGACACGAGCGATGAGAATTATAACAATTCCCCTCCCACCAAGAGACTGTGTCGTCATGTCATTCTGAGGCGTCAGCCGAAGAATCTCGAATTTTTAACACGTTGCAATTATCAGATTCTTCGCTTCGCTCAGAATGACAATTGGCCGGTTTTAGGGATTGTGACACAGTCTCCAGGGGAGGGGAGAAGAAGGAGGGCTCACTCTTCTGTTCCTCCAGCGCTCTTATTTTCGATCTCAACTCGGCCAAGGCTTTCTCGTGCTCGAGGAGAATAGAGATCAGGATCGTCTCAAAAGGCCAGGGTCTCGAAGCATAAACCCCAGCTTGCACATGAAGCCTCGCCTCTTCAAAAAGCCGGTCGAGAAACTGCTGATCTTCTTTTCTCAGGCCTCTCCGAAACTTCCTCCATTCCTGAACTTCCTGTTCCAGAACCCTGCTAAAAGGAAGAACCGTTCTTCCCATAGACACCCCTCAATGCAAAATGCAAAATTTAAATTGCAAATTAAAAAATTTTCCTGTCTACCGACAGGTAGGAAAGATCTTCTCTTGTCAATTTGCATTTTTCATTTTGCAATTTTCAATTTTCAATGATGTTGAATGACAATCCTTTTTCCAAAACGACTTTTGGTTCTTGGTCTTCTAGAGATATCCTCCAGATCAGATTAGAAAATTGGAAGAGCCTTCTCATGAGATAGACCCGCTTGGAGTCAGAGAAGCCGGGGGGTTGGAATAGAAAAAAGGGAATTCCCGTCAAAGCCATTTCCTCTATCTTTCTCAAAGATCTTTCAAAGAGAGGTCGAACCTCTCTTTCAGATACATCCTCGTCCATAAATGGGGTGACTGGATCCAAAAGGATGACCCATCGGTTTCCCGGTTGGGCGGTCGCTCTCTCTTGCCTGAGCAAGTCGTTTAATCTCTCCCCGACCATGATGGCCATCTGGTAGCAAGTGAAGGCCCTTGCGATTCGAATTCTTTTGAGAAGTCTCTCCGGAGGAATCAATGCCTTTCTTGCGAAGGATGAGGCCATGTAAGGATCGAAACGATTGGCTCCGTCCAATACGATGACCTCTATCCCCTTGCCTGCCAGCCATCCCGCCACATAGGATGAAATCTCCCCTGCCCTCTCGCCCCAAAAAAGCACTTTTCTTGGAGAGATAGGTTGAGCGGGTAGACCGACCCGTGTCAGTTGAAACAAGATTTCATCGAATGATTGTTTGATGGGGTAATCCATCTTTTGCTCCATAAGGACATCAGACTATCAGGATACCAGGATGTGGGTATCAGAGTACCAGAGGATCAGGTTAAAAAATTTTTCTCTTTGTCCTGGTACCCCGATCTCCTGATATCCTCTCCCTGGTTCCCTGATGTCCTGATAACCTTAAGCTCAGCACCTCCTGAACACCCCGATGACTTTTCCAAGAATTTGAACTTCTCCTGATCCCTCCTCAATCTGAATCGTCTCCCAGCGCTCGTTGTCTGGTTTCAATTCTATTTTTCTCCCCTTTTTGAAAAACCGCTTCACTGTCGCCTCTTCCCCCATTAAGGTCACCACTACATCCCCATTCTCTGCCGAAGGTTGGGACCGAACGACGACATAGTCATCAGGAAGGATATAGGGGGACATACTGTCACCCTTTACTTTCAGAAGGAAAACCTCTTTCCCTTTCACCCATTCTGTAGGAAGTGGAATCGTCCCTTCAACATGTTCTACGGCTAAGGTGGGTTTCCCTGCTGCCACCCTGCCCAAGATCGGAATCTCCCGACTCAATAGTCTCCCCTCTTTCCTTAGATGTTCCCCATACGGTCCAGCCCGCTGGTATGAACCATGCGATTCATACCCTTGAAAGACGAGAATCTCGAGGCCTCTGGACATCGAACCCCTCCGCTTCAAATAACCCTTTCTCTCCAATGCCTTGAGGTGGTCGAAGGCTGCCCGGGGATAGATATTGAAGTGCTCGCCGATCTCCCTTACCGAAGGGGGATAACCTTTCTCTTTAATAAATCCTCTGATAAAATTGAAGATCTCTTTCTGCCGGGACGTCAGTTCCATCTATCCTCCCTTAATCCGAAGCACGAAATCCGAAATTCGAAACAAGCGCAAATTTTCAAAACCCAAATTTCCTAAACGGAAAAAGTTAAAATTTTGACATTTGGATTTAGGATTTGTTTCGGATTTCGATATTCGGATTTCGAATTTTCCGCTTTATATATACTATACATTTGTTTAGTTGTCAAGAGAATTTTAGAATCCATCTCAAATTTTTATTGAACCTTGAGTTTGCCATTGTATTTCATTCAATTTTTGGGTTAAAATTACGCATTTGGCGAATGGTGGATTTAGCAATGTGGGAGCGTTTGAAGGAAGACGTCCGAACCATTAAAGAGAGAGATCCTGCTGCGAAAAACGCGGTGGAAATTTTTCTCTGCTATCCGGGTCTTCATGCAATCTGGCTCCACCGCATTGCCCATTTCCTCTACCAAAGGAGATGGTTTACGATTGCCCGCCTGGTTTCCCATTTTAGCCGGGGGTTCACGGGAATTGAAATCCATCCCGGTGCAAAAATCGGCAGACGACTCTTTATCGACCATGGAATGGGTGTGGTGATCGGAGAGACCACTAAGATCGGCGACGATTGCCTGATTTATAAAGGCGTTGTGCTGGGCGGCACCACACTTGAAAAAAAGAAACGCCACCCCACTCTGGGAAATCGTGTGATCATAGGCTCTAATTCCACTGTCTTAGGAGCCATCACCATTGGCGATGGGGCAAGAATTGGTTCTGGCTCTGTGGTGGTTAAGCCAATTCCAGCCGGTGCAACGGTTGTGGGTGTTCCAGGTCGCATTGTGGAATCCCTGACGCCAGAAAAGGAAGAACTCGATTTCGAACATGGAAATCTTCCAGACCCATTATCTGATATCATGAAGATGCTTCTCCAGCTTCACTCTAAATTGGAGGAAAGGGTCAAGCGGTTGGAGAATCAAGAGGGAAAAAACCGGTCCCGTTGAGGAATGGAACATGACAAAATATCCAAAATTTTTAATGGAACACTTTCAAAATCCAAGAAATGTGGGTGAAATCTCTGATCCGGATGGCGTTGGCACAGTGGGGAATGCCTCCTGCGGGGACATCATGCAGATGTTTATCAAAGTTAATGGCGGTAAGATTATTGAGGCAAAGTTCAAAACCTTTGGCTGTGGCGCAGCCATTGCCACTAGTTCTATTCTAACAGAGCGGATCAAAGGGGCCAACTTGGATGAAGCTTTGAAGATATCGGAAGAGACTTCCAAGGAAGTTCTCGCCCAATTGCCAAAAGAAAAAGTTCCTTGTTTCACTCTGGCCACAGATGCTTTAAAATTGGCAATCGAGGAGTACCGTTGCAAACGGACAGGGGTTCATGAAAAGGGCGGTTTTGATATAAGCAAGGTGTGAATTAAGGGATTGAAGGATGGAGGGATTTTAAATTCCTCAATTCCTGAATGCCTCAATGCTGAATCATTAAGGGAGGTAACGATGACAAAAGAGGAAAAGGTCGTCTTCCTCAAGAATCCAAATAGTGTTCTGGAGCAACTCATTAAAAACTTTATCAATGAGGCTCAACCAAATCGAAGAACCCAGCTGGACCATGGAATTTACTGGGAAGAACCTCTGGTAGGATTCGCCTCAGGGATTGATCCCCTCTTTTTTGAATATAAAAGCATTATCGGCCCCTTCCATCTTACTCCAAGGGAAATCATCTCAGCAGCCCTCAAAGGGAGAGGGAGAGGCCTTCTCTTTACCGAAATTGAACAGATTAGCGTCATTTCATGGGTCCTTGCCGCTTCGGAAGATACTCGCAAAAGCAATCGCCAGGAGAAACAATTTCCATCCAAACTCTGGGCTTACACCCGAGATTTTGGGGAAGCCTGTAATAGCGCCCTCAAGAAACACGTCGTAACTTTTTTAGAAGATTTAGGACATGTTACTGTGGCGCCCACCCTCTCTCCAACATTCCAATATTCTCGGGATGAGAAGGTGGGCTGGGCCTCTCCCTGGTCTGAACGCCATATTGCCTATGCTTGTGGGCTCGGAACGTTCAGCCTCAATGATGGTCTCATCACTCCCAAAGGGATGGCTGTTCGATTCGGGAGTGTGGTCACCCTTCTTAAGTTGGCACCCAGCGAGAAGAAATACCACCACTATAGAGAAAACTGTCTGCAGTTTCGCGATGAAAAATGCGGAAAGTGCATTCCGAGATGTCCAGCCAGTGCGATTACAGAAAAAGGACATGACAAAGACAAATGTCAGGAATATATCAACTCTGAGGCTCTCAAATCGAAACGGTTAGAATACGGGCTCGAAAACCCTCCCCCTTCCTGCGGCCTCTGTCAAACCGACGTCCCCTGTGAGTTCGAAATCCCAAGACCAAACCTCATCGCTTAAATAAATTTAAAAATAATGAATTCGTAAAAAGTTGTCATTCCCGTGAAAACGGGAATCCAGGGTAATTCTAAATACCTAAAAAGACTGGATTCCCCGCATCGAGTGCGGGGCAGGCCTGCTGGAGTTTACCCCTGCGAAGGCAGGGGCAGGAATG
>PEUO01000038.1 GCA_002780715.1 Deltaproteobacteria bacterium CG03_land_8_20_14_0_80_45_14 | reverse complement strand
TCCAGAGCCCTCTGCAAGGCTAATAGAAATTCAGGCTCATCGTCTACCACCAGAATTTTACCCTTCTTTTCCATGTCTACCTCCTTCCTATGCTAATCATGCTAATTTTGATTTCGATTTGCCCTACCTCTTCATAGGGCCCCGTAGTTAAATATCATCTCAAAATTCGGTCCAAAACAGTGTGGGACCTAGGTGTGTTGCTTATAAGATAATAAACATCTTTCAAAAAAAGAAAAGAGGTCTTTACCCTATAAAGTGGAGAAATAAAACATCAATTTTTCTCAGATTTATCCCCCATTTGTCGAAGGGTGAAAACCTTGTCAGTGAGGGAGGTACGAAAGGGAGGACAACATGCTCTGGGGGAACACGGAGGACGAGTAATCTTCAAACTGTGATGATGCCCTTGCGCAAGGCATATTTAACTAAATTGGTGCGATTGTGGATATCAAGTTTAGACATAAGGTTAGTCTTATGTCCCTCTACAGTCTTTGTACTGATGACCAGCATATTGGCTATTTCTCGAGTATTATATCCTTCTGCTAAAAGCTTGAGTATTTCCCTTTCCCGGTCTGTCAATTGTTTGTAAGGGTCTTGTTCTTTCCTTATGCTGGCTTCCAGCTGATAATCTTCAACTAAGAATTTGGCTGCAGATGGAGATAAAAAGGAATCTCCACGGTAAACAGAGCGAATGCCGGAAACGAGCTCAGAGGAGGCGGCCGTTTTGCTAATAAAACCAATGGCTCCAGCTTCAATAGCCCAAAATACATGTTCCTTATCGTCGTATTGGGTGAGAACCAGCACCTTTACCCGAGGAAATTCCTTGCGTATGTGACGGGTTGCTTCCAGCCCATTCATGTTGGGCATAGCTATGTCTATAAGCATTACATCGGGCATAAGTTTTCTGACCATCTCCAATGCTTCCCTTCCATTGGCAGCCTCACCCACCACCTCTATATCCCCTGCTAACCTCAGCAAGGCACAAATGCCATCGCGCACGATAGTGTGGTCATCCACTACCAGCACCCTTATTTTTGGCATAGCTAGTGCTCCTGACTAACTGGAACCTTAGCAGTGGCTCTAGCCCCTTTTCCAGGTTGAGACTCAATATAAGCCTCGCCACCTACCGCCGCTACCCTTTCTCTCACACCAAACAGACCAGCACCACGCCCATCCTTCTCAATGCGTGTGATCTCGCTGACATTGAATCCTTTTCCATCATCCTCGATACATAAGATACACTCATTGGAGTTGCATTCTAAGCGGATAATAGCTTTTTTTGCCTCAGAATGCCTCACAATATTGCTCATGGTTTCCTGTGCGACGCGGAAAAGAGTCAGTTCAGCTTCATGAGATATACGACGTTGCTCCATTCCTTTAAATTCTGTAGTAACATTAATGCCTTTGGAGGCGAGATTAATCTCAGCAAGATTGCGAATAGCGGCAGGCAGTCCTAATGTATCTAATAAAGTAGGGCGGAGTTCCCTTATCAGTCTGACAACTTCAGCACTTGCCTGTACCGCTATATTATGAGTCTTTTTTAACATTGCCTTGATCTCAGTATCTTTGACGTCCCCCATTTCCATCATTTCAGTAAGCGCCTGCAGATTAAGCGCCAGGGCAGTAAGCTGTTGACTGGTTTCATCATGTAGCTCTCTGGCAATCCTTTTTCGCTCCTCTTCCTGAATAGTAATCATTTGCCTCAGCAGCATTTGGTATCTTTTCCTAGCATCATCTAACCTTTTATACAGCTTTGACTGCTCGATGGCTATGCCAAGCTGGTCTCCGATCGAGCCCAGAAGGTACATGTCATCTTTAGTGAAGCGCCGCGCCATAGTGCTAGCGACATTCATCACCCCTAGGATCTTGTCTTTTGCCCGAAGAGGAACGCTTAGGAATGCTTTCAAACCTTCCGTCTTTATTAAATCAGGACGGGCAGCACTTGGTTCAAGGGAGATGTCCTCTAACAGGATTGCCCTGCCATTTTGAGCTACCTTTCCAGCAATTCCCTCACCGAGTTTGAAACGCATCTCCTCGGCGTATTTGCCAGAAAGACCATGGTAGACAAAGTAGGATAGGGTTTTCGTTTGCTCATCTAAAAGCATGACCCCCCCAATAACCCCATGCATAATCTCAAGCACACTATTCAAGCCAACCTTAAGAATAGCTTCCAGATCCCAGAGGCCACTGATTGCTGCCGAGACGCGGCTCAAAGCTATAAGCTCATCGTTTCTATTCTTAGCCTCGTTCTCTTCCATTCTCGGTCCTCCGTTACTGAAATCGTTTTCTCAACCTACGAAAAAAATTAATTAAATTAAAAATATATGAAATCCCATTTTCTGTCAATGAACTTGTTCATTCTGTAAATTACCATCTCGCAGCAGTGGGGATTAAGGCCTTATGATGAAAAACGTTTTAAAGGATTGGTATTTTTTTTCACCGATCCCCTTCACATTTTTGAGTTCTTCAACCAATCGGAACCCCCTTCTTCTCTCCCGATAGGTTATAATTTCCTGAGCCAAAGATTCACCGATCCCAGGAATCAAACAAAGGTCCTCCATAGATACTCGATTGAGGTCGAGGGGAATGGAAAAGACGAGCAATTTATTGGCAGCCATCCTGCTGATTCTTATCTTTAGGTCTGCTCGCTTAATCCCCCCATGTCCCCCCTTTAACAAAAGTCCCTCATCTTTTTCCTTCTCCCCTGGGGGGAGAAGGGAGGGATGAGGGGGGATTTGAGATTCTTTCGCGACGGTGAGGAGAGTTCCTGTTTCTAAAACTTCTGTGGATGAGATTGAATCGAACTGGGCAGTTTCCTTCAAACCTCCTGCCTTTTCGATGGCCTCTCTTAATGTGGGAGGGTTCTTGAAAATATAGATTCCAGGTTTCTGAATTTCTCCTAAGACCTCAACAACAATCTCTTTTACAATCTCCTCTGGAGGGAGAGGGGGGTGATAGTAAAATTTAAAGGTGAGGATGCCGAGGAGGAGAAGGGCTAAGATAAAGAGAATTTGTTGTTGGCCAAGAGAAAAATATTTCATATTTTAGGTTATCAGGGGACCAGGATACCAGGGTATCAGGATATTGGGATATCAGATTTACAAGGAATAAAAAAATCAGGTTGATTTTTTATTTTTAGTGGATAACTTTTTTTACTTTACCCTCCCTCTTTTTTCTAATAAATCGAATATATCCATTGATACCTCGAATAATTTCCTCATACCCTTCCACCCAATTTTGAGATTGTTCTGGCCCTAAATATTTTTTCCCGGACAATTTTCGAATTTGATTTTGGGTCTCACCTGCTTCTTTTCTTGCGATGTAGAATCCCTTCATTTTTTCCTTATAGTAATAAGCAGTATAGCCTTCCGCTATATTATCACATACTGATGATGAACAACGTTCAATTTGGTCTCTTAATTTGAATTTTTCTGATTCAGGCAGAGCTTTGCATAATTTGTGAATTTCTTGCATAAGATTATATGATTTCTGCCAAACCCATAGCTTCTCGAATCCTGTTATTAATTTCTGGTGGTTTTCAGATTTTTCCATTTTGATTTCTGAATTCCCAGACTTCTTTACCTTTTTTATTCCTGATGTCCTGATGTCCTGGTATCCTTATTTTTTTCCATCTTCTTCTTTTAAGAGCTTATAGTCGATGGAATCGACGAGGGCTTGCCAGCTTGCCTGGATAATGTTTTCAGAGACCCCGACCGTTCCCCACTTTGATTTCCCATCTCCCGATTCGATGAGAACCCTCGTTTGGGCTCCGGTTCCATCCTTCGTAGAGAGAATCCTTACTTTGTAATCCAGTAGTTTCACCTCTTTTAATTCGGGATAAAATTTATCCAGCGCCTTTCGTATGGCGTTGTCCAGGGCATTGACCGGACCATTTCCCACAGCGGCGGTGTGTTCCACCCGATCACCCACACGAACCATAATGGTTGCTTCTGAGAGGGGGGCTTCTTCCTCCGTCTTCTTCTCCACAATCACACGGAAACCCATCAGTTCAAAGAATTTCTTATGTTGGCCGAGGGCCTTTTTGATGAGAATCTCAAAAGAGCCTTCTGCTCCCTCAAACTGGAACCCTTGGCTTTCCAAGCGTTTCAAATCATCGAGGATTTCCTTAACCTTTGGATCCTTGCTTTCGAAATCAATTTTAAATTCAGCCGCTTTATATAAGATGTTCGATTCGCCAGAGAGGTCAGAGATAAGAACCCTCTGATGATTTCCAACCCGTTCTGGGGAAACATGTTCGTAAGCGGCATCGCTCTTTCGGATAGCGCTGACATGGACCCCGCCCTTGTGGGCAAAGGCGCTATTCCCTACATAAGGGAGATATTTATTGTGGGGGAGGTTAGCCAATTCCGAGACGAAACGGGAGACCTCGGTGATCTTTTTCAACTGGTCATCTGTAATACAATCAATTCCCATTTTCAACTTGAGATTTGGGATGATAGAACAGAGATTGGCGTTCCCGCATCGTTCCCCATACCCGTTAATCGTGCCATGGACCATACCGACGCCTTCCTTGACTGCCAGGATGGTGTTAGCCACTGCCATCTCGGAATCGTTATGGACATGAATGCCAAGGGGGACAGCGATTTTCTTTTTTACCTCTTTAACGATGGATTGGACTTCATCTGGGAAAGTCCCGCCATTGGTATCGCATAAGACGATCCAATCCGCCTTGGCTTCCTGAGCTGCCTTCAATGTGGAAAGGGCATACGAGGGATTGTTTTTGTATCCGTCAAAGAAATGTTCTGCATCAAAAATAACTTCCGCAACACGATCTTTGAGGAATTGAATCGAGTTATGGATGATCTCGAGATTCTGATCGAGGGTAATATTTAATGCCTCAAGGGGATGAATATCCCAGGACTTTCCGAAGATGGCGACCACCTTCGTGCCAGCCTCGATCAGGGCCTGGATGTTAGGATCCTTTTGGGGTGGAGTCCCTGCCCGGCAGGTGCTTCCAAAGGCAACAATCTTCGCCTGAGAAAGGCGAATGGATTTGATCTCTTGAAAAAACTGGAGGTCCTTTGGATTGGAGCCAGGCCATCCCCCTTCGATATAGTGGATGCCTAATTCATCCAGCTTTTGTGCGATCCGGACTTTGTCCTCAACAGAAAAGGCAATATCTTCCGCTTGGGAACCGTCGCGGAGTGTCGTATCGTAAATTTTAATCGATTGCTTGCTCAAAAGGATATCCTCGCCATGCAAAAAACATTGTAAAATTAGCAATGCAAAATTAACGATTGTCAATGGTGATAAAAATATCTTGAACTAAGTTGGCTTACTAATCTTTTCATTGCTAACTGTTAATTGCTAATTGATCATTTTGCATTGATTATTTTTCCTCTGTCATGGGCGGCTTATCCAACCCAAAGGCATCGTGGAGGGCTCGAACCGCCAATTCGGTATATTTGGAATCGATGATGCACGAGATTTTGATCTCTGAAGTGGAGATCATTTGAATGTTAATTCCCTCCTCGGCCAAAGCAGAGAACATCTGGGTGGCCACATTGGAATGGCTCCTCATCCCTACTCCCACAATCGATACCTTTGCAATATCTTCATTGAATTTGACCTCTTTCCCACCAAACCCTTTTATGATCTCTTTGACAATCTGAAGGGTCTTCGTAAAATCAGATTTGGGAACAGTGAAAGCCACATCGGCACAGCCTTTCTCAGTACTGGAGGTCTGGATGATCATGTCAACCACGATATTGGCATCGGCAATGGGCTTGAAGATTTTTGCAGCCATCCCAGGAACGTCAGGAACACGCATGACCTCTATCTTTGCTTCATTTTTATTGTAAGTCACACCGGAAACCACAACCCTTTCCATCTCTTTATCCTCCTTGCAAACGATTGTCCCAGGGTTATCATTAAAAGATGACCTGACATGAATGGGGACATCATATTTTTTAGCAAACTCCACGGAACGGATCTGTAGCACCTTTGCCCCGAGGCTAGCCATCTCCAGCATCTCATCATAGGAGATTTTGGATAACTTTCTCGCCTTGGGGCAGATGTTGGGATCGGTCGTATAGACCCCTTCGACATCGGTATAGATTTCACAGACATCTGCTTTCAGAGCGGCTGCGATCGCAACGGCTGTGGTGTCAGATCCTCCCCGACCAAGGGTCGTGATATTGTCTGATTCATCCACCCCCTGAAACCCTGCCACCACCACGATCCGCCCATTTTTTAAATCGTTAAGCACCTTCTCCGATTCAATGCCTGCAATACGAGCCTTGCCAAAGGCGCTGTCCGTGGCAATTTTAATCTGAAATCCTAAATAGGATTTTGCATCCGCGCCCATGGCCTTGAGAGCGATGGCGAGCAAGGCAATGGAGACTTGTTCTCCAGTAGAGATGAGCACATCCATTTCCCTCTCGTCAGGGCTTGGTATGACCTGTTGGGCCAAGCGAATGAGTTTATCCGTTTCTCCAGCCATCGCAGAGACAACGACCACCACCTCATGGCCTTGGTTTTTGGTGTTGAGGATCCTTCTGGCTACATTTCTGATCCGCTCAACATCCCCGACAGAGGTGCCGCCATATTTTTGAACCACTAACGCCATCCAAACACCTCCCTCATTAATTTAAAGGGTTCAAGGGGACGAGGGTTCATGGGTTCAAGTTTTCGGATATAAATTCTTAAAGATTTCACTTGACCCCTTGAATCCTGGAACCCTCGAGTTCTCCTACTATTTTCAGAAAGCGGTTCCCTTTCCCGATGATTTCCAAAGATCGTGTATTCTTTCCGGTATAAGCAATATGGATTAGGAGCATTTCTTTTGGAAGGAGGGAGGGTATTTTATCCGCCCATTCGATGGCGGCGATCCCTTCGCCTTGAAAATAATCCTCAAGACCTAATTCTTGAGCTTCCTTTTCTCTTTCCAGCCGAAAAAGATCAATATGGTAAAAGGGGACTCTCCCTGGATATTCATTGATCAGTGTGAAAGAGGGGCTCGAGATATAAGTCGGGTTCCCAATCCCCACTCCTGCAGCCAGTCCCTTGATGAATTGGGTTTTTCCTGCCCCCAATTCACCCACCAAGGCCACGACATCTCCAGGCAGAAGGCGGCTTCCCATGCTCTCCCCGATTCGAATTGTTTCTGATGCACTTTTGGTCTGAATGACCATTTGTCCAATTCCCAGTCAACCCTTCGACTCCCCAGCATAAATGCTGGGGCTTGCCTTCGACCCGAGCTCAGGCCGAGGGGCTCAGGGTTGACCCTGAGCGGCGCTTTTTTACCCCGCCTTTAAAGGCGGGGCTTGGCGCCGCCGAATGGGTCAATTTAGTTTCTTTGGTTTCTCTGGTCTATTTGGATAACTGGACAAACCAGATAAACTAAAGAAACCAGATAAACCAATTCTCTCAGGCCTTAAACTTAAAGTCATCAGGATTGAGACTTTCCAGCCATTCCTTTAACTGATCTCCCTCTGTTTCCATATCGATGGTTCGCGCCTTTTCAATGACTTGTTCGGATACAAAAATTGGGGCGTCCACAGCAAGAGCGATAGCCATGGCATCGCTGGGGCGGGAGTCGACGATGATCTCTTCCCCTCCTCGATCGAGGTGGATCAACGCATAGTAAGTATTTTCCTTTAGGTCATTAACCACGATTTTCATGACCTTAGATTGAAGGGTTTTTAAAATGTTGTTGATCAAATCATGGGTCGATGGCCGGTGGGAGCCTATCTTCTTCAGTTTCATCGCGATGGCATTGGCTTCGAAAGGACCAATCCAAATAGGGAGTCCTGTTTTATTCGATAAATCCATCAGGAGGACGACAAATCCATTTGAAGTGGAATCAAAGGTCAAAAACTTTACTTTCATCTCGACATACATCCTGTCTCTCCTTTCGTTCCTTTAGCGGGATAAGCGAAATCTTAAGGAAGCGCATACGCCATCGTGTTCTTTCAATACATCATCCTCTTCCGTCCACTTCACTTCTCGATCCTGACAGAGGACTGGCCTCATCATCTCTTCTCTTTTGACTTTTGGAGTGGGGCATCGACGATTTTAAAAATCCTAACAAACTTTTAAGCTGGAATCAAATCCTTCCCTTGAGAAGGGCGGGGATTTTTTCAATGACGTCCGTTGCAATCAAGGATTTCTCTCCCATCTCCTGAGCCCCTTCATCACCAGCCATTCCATGAAGATAGACGGCTATTTGAGCAGAAGGGAGAATGTCAAATCCCTGGCAGACCAATCCACCAATCATCCCAGTGAGTACATCCCCTGTTCCCCCTGAGGCCATTCCTGGATTACCCGTTGGGTTGATAAAGACCTCTCCTTTGGGGGTAATGATCAGGGTGGGATGCCCCTTGAGGATGAGATAAACATGTTGGGACTGAGAAAAATTTTTGCTGAGTCCAATTCGATCTTCCAGGACTTCTTTGACCGTAGATTGAATCAGTCTTGCCATCTCCCCTGGATGGGGGGTGAGAATGAGCGAGCGATTCGTAATAGGAAGGGTTTTAGGTTGTGTTGCCAAAGCGGTCAGTCCATCGGCATCTAAGATGATCGGGAGATGCAATGTCCGGATCAGTTTGAGGACGAGCGATTGGGTTTCTTTAAATGTTCCAAGGCCAGGACCCATGATGACAGCCCTTTTGTTTTCGCAGAGGCGGACGATGGCGCTGAAGGCCCGGAGGCTAAGAGTTTGTTTGGGGGTTTCTGGAAGAGGTTCTGTCATCACCTCTGTTAATTTCATCTCCATAATAGCATTGAGGCTTTTTGGGATGGCAAGGGTGACCAGGCCCGCCCCCATTCTGAGAGCAGCTTGGCAAGCCATCGCTGCCGCTCCTGTTTTGCCAACCGATCCCGCGATAACCAATAGGTGTCCATAATCTCCTTTATGGGTATCTGGATGCCGGGGGATGGACAACCATCTTTGGATCTCTTCTTTTTCTAAAAGATAGGTGGGAATTTTTTCCTCCTCCACCAATCTCTTGGGGATGCCGATATCGATTATCTTTACCTCTCCCACATAATCGAGTCCTGGTGGAATGAGATGCCCTATTTTTGGCAGGCAAAAGGTGATGGTGAGAGAGGCCCGGATCGCAGTGCCGAGGGGCTTGCCTGTGTCCGCATCTAACCCGGAGGGGATGTCAATGGCGACAATGGGTCTTTGAAGCGTATTAAGATGATCGATCACTTCTCTGTAATAACCTCTCACTTCAGCATCGAGTCCTGTACCAAAAATTCCGTCGACCAAGATATCAAACTTTTCCAAGTCCCTTTTCACTTTTGTGTAATCTTTGGAAGAAGGAACAGAAACCACTTCCCCTTTCATGCGGTGGAAGATGTTAAAATTAGTTTCTGCATCTCCTCGGAGACCCTTTGGGTCGGTGAGGAGGTAGACCCTCACGGAAATTCCTTGATTCAGAAGATATCGAGCGATCACAAATCCATCTCCCCCGTTATTTCCTTTTCCAGCAATGATCGCAATCTTCTTCTGGTGAATATTAGGGAAGGTATTGGAGATGACTTCTGCCGCTCCCCTCCCTGCATTTTCCATGAGGACAACTCCTGGAATTCGAAATGTCTCGATGGCCTTTCGATCCAATTCTTGCATCTGTTCAGCGGTTGCTACTTTCATCATTTCTTTCCTCTAACAGCACATGAGCCACGGCGTAGGGTCGGTCGTGGGAAAGGGTGAGAAGAGCCTTTTCAATTCGGAGGGTTTCGCAAACCTCCTTTGCTTTTCGATGGAAGGAGAACATGGGTTTTCCCATGGGATCGTTCTCCACTTCAATATCCGTCCATTGGATACCGTTCCGAAGCCCCCATCCAATGGCTTTGAGGAAAGCCTCTTTAGCCGCGAATCGGATGGCAAAACATTCAGAGGAACGGCTCCGTTGTTGACACAAGAGGATCTCTTTCTCTGTAAAGACCCGATGAAGGAAAAGAACTCCCCAGCGGGTCATCAGACGCTCAATCCGATCAATATTCACAATATCAATACCCGTGCCAACAATCATTTTTAAACACATGGGTTCAAGGATTCGAGGGTTCTCGGGTTCCAGTGTTTTTTAGATTTTTACTCGACCCCTTGAATCCTAGATCCCTGGAACCCTTTCAATTTGTTTGCTCTATTTAATGAGTTCAATCATTTCTCGGACAGCCCGATCCAAACCCACCAAAAATGCCCGGGCAATAATGCTGTGACCGATATTGAGTTCTTCGATTTCCTTGATTTCTGCAATCCGCCGGACGTTGACATAATTCAGACCATGTCCTGCCGCGATCTGAAGGTTACGGTGAGAGGCCTCAGCGACCGCATCGAAAATCTTTTTCAGTTCCAAATCTTCCTGAGCAGGAGTCTTTGCATCGCAGTAGTGGCCGGTATGAATTTCGATGGCATGGGCGCCCACATCTTCTGATGCTTTGATTTGATCTTTTTGGGGATCCACAAAGAGGCTGACCGGAATTCCCCCTTTATGGAGTCGTTGAACGGCCTTTTTCAGAGATGAAAAGAATTTGATCACATCAAGACCACCTTCTGTCGTCAGTTCCTCCCTCTTTTCAGGAACGAGGGTGACGATGTTTGGTTTGGTGGCCAAAGCAATGCGGACCATCTCCTCAGTGGCCGCCATCTCTAAATTCAATCGAGTTTGAATGATCTCCTTGAGTATCCGGAGGTCTCGGTCCTGAATGTGACGTCGGTCCTCCCTGAGGTGACACACAATTCCATCTGCTCCAGCCAATTCCACGATTCCTGCCGCTGTGACAGGATCTGGGTACATAACTCCTCGGACCTGTCTAACTGTGGCGACATGATCGATGTTGACACCCAATCTCGGCATGATCCCTCCTTCTCTCATCAGAAAATAACGTGACCGTGTCCGTGTCTCGTGTCAGTAATCCCCAGTTCTCAACTCTAAACTCATAACTCAACACTCGCCACTCTATGCTACGATATGTTTTTTTATCAATTCCACAAGGTCTTGGGCAAACCGATGGAGTTTTGCCTCATCCTCTCCTTCGACCATGATTCGAAGGAGAGGTTCTGTTCCAGAGTAGCGAATCAAAATTCTTCCGGATTGGCCCAATGATTTCTCAATCTCTCTGATCCTCTTTCCAATCTCTGGAAACGCAGAAAGGTTTTTCTTCTCCTTAACCTCCACATTATAGAGGACCTGAGGAAGAGGTTCCATCACTTTGGCCAGTTCATCTAAGGGGCGTTCTTTCCGCTTCATAATCGCTAAGACTTGTAAGGCTGTGAGAACGCCATCACATGTCGTATTGTAATCTAAGAAAATGGTATGGCCTGATTGCTCTCCTCCAAGGTTGTAATCTCCTCGAACCATCTCCTCGACGACATAACGATCTCCTACTTGAGTTCTGATGACCTCCCCCCCTGCGTTCTTTATCGTCCGATCCAGCCCAATATTACTCATCACAGTCGTGACCAATGTTCCCTTTTTCAGCCTTTTTTCGGATAACATCTGAAGAGCACAAATCGCCAAAATATAATCTCCATCCACCTGTTTCCCTTTTCGATCCACAAAGACAATGCGATCCCCATCGCCATCGAGGGCCATCCCGATATCTGCTCCCTTCTCCAGGACAAGGCGGCTAATGGCTTCTGGATGAAGGGAACCACAGTTTTCATTGATATTCTCCCCATTGGGTTCAACCCCAGTCGGTATCACCTCGGCTCCCAATTCCTCGAGGACCGTTGGAGCTACTCGATAAGCTGCTCCATTGGCGCAATCTAAGGCGATTCGAAGCCCATCCAATGTTAGGTTGTTGGGAAAGGTATTTTTGAGAAAGACCACATACCTCCCGACGGCGTCATCGATGCGATGGGCTTTTCCTACCTCGCTCGCTGTGGGCCGAAGGGAATGAAGATGATTTGAAAGGATCAGCTCTTCGATCCGGTGTTCCATCTCATCTGGAAGTTTAAAGCCATCCTGAGAAAAGATTTTGATTCCGTTATCGTAGTAAGGGTTGTGAGAGGCTGAAATGACCACACCCGCATTGGCCCTCATACTAGTGGTGATGAAAGCGATGCCCGGAGTGGGTAAAGGGCCCACCAACATCACATCCGCTCCCATGGAACAGATGCCAGAGGCCAAAGCCGTTTCCAACATATATCCTGAGAGTCGGGTATCCTTTCCCACCACAATCCGATGTTTTCCCTTTACTTCCTTAAAAATGTGGGCGATGGCCCTGCCCAACTGCATGGCCATTTCTCCAGTCATGGGGTCTACATTGGCAACCCCTCTGATCCCATCCGTTCCAAATAACTTACGTGTCATCCTTATTCATCCATTTCTACCCCCCTGCCCCAGAGACTGTGTCAT
>PEUO01000025.1 GCA_002780715.1 Deltaproteobacteria bacterium CG03_land_8_20_14_0_80_45_14 | reverse complement strand
GCCCCTCGGCCTGAGCTCGGGTCGAAGGCAAGCCACGGCCTTCAGGCCGGGGAGTCGAAGGGTTGACCCATTTTTAAAACGGTTTTTTCATATAGACGGTTTTACTCAATTTTAGGAAGACCTCCGAAAGCAGGTAACAGACCTTTCTCCTTAAGAAGATCTATCATCTCTAAAACTTCATCTTTACTATCAAAATTTCCGATCACTACTCGATACCAAGTTTCTTGGGGTGATACTTTTCGGGGAAGGATCTCTATTTTTTTCCCTTTTAATGCTCGTTCATCGCTGTAAAGTCTGACAGAGCTAGGCGCCCGGAAAGTTCCGGCATTAATTCTATAGGTATTATCAGGAGATTTGATGACCAGCAATTCCTCTGTGATCTTGGGTATCCTAATTTTTTGTTCTATTATAATGAGATGAACATCAGTAATCTCTGGGTTTGAGTCTAAGATGAGGTCCATAAAGGTATGATTGACCATACGGTAATATTTTTGTGTCAGATAAGAGATAGTTTGTCCTCCTTTTATGGCTACAATTTCCCTTAATTTATCTTCTTCATTCGTGCTGGCGACAGGAGTAGTCGGTGTAGAAACAGTCTGAGGAAATTCAGGGGAGATAGGCGCCCGTTCACCAGGTAGTTGGCGAGTATTCCTTTTATAAATTTCTTCCGTCATTTTTTGAGGAGAAGGTGGCATTGAAGATGGTTTTGTATCGACATAAGGGCTCTTGAGAGATTTGATATCCCATGTTTTAGCAGGTCTTGGTTGAAAATATCGATCGGCCAGAAGAACGAGTCCTCCCAGACAAAGAAAGGATAGGATGATAAAGAAAGTTTTGTTTAGGAGAAAATTTAATCTAAGGGGAAACGTGCGGAATTTATTGGCAGCTGTGACTATTGTAGAAAGGAAAGTTTTTCCTGGGAAAGGATTTTCCATATTCTTTATGACTTCACGAATGATATCAACATCGATCCTTTTTTCGGATAGACTGTAGCCCATTAGAAATGCATTGTCACAAAGGATATTGATAATGCGTGGGATTCCTTGAGCATGTGAGCAAATCATAGAAATAGCTTTTGGAGCAAACCTCTGAGAACTGCCACTTCCGACCAATCTGAGTCGATGATCGATGTAATCCTTGGATTCCTTCTCGCCTAATGCCTTGATTTGACATCTGATCCCTATCCTTTGTTTGAGTTGCCTCAGACCTTGTGAATTAAGTTTGTCTTCAAACTCAGGTTGCCCTACGAAAACGATCTGAAGCCTCTCTAGGTTAGGCAACATTCCAAATTCTCCCATCACATCTTTGGAAAGGTCCTGCGCTTCATCAATGATGACCACCAGGGTTTCATCCCTAGCGATCATCTGGATTAAATATTCATTTAGCTGATGTAAAAGGGCCGCCTTACCAGCATTCATAACTTCCAGATCTAACTCCAGGAGGATGTTTTTTAATAATTCCTTAAAAGTGATCGTGGGGTGAAAAATAAGGACTGTCTTTACTTTTTCCTCGACTTCAAGTTTACTAAGTAAAAAGCGAATAAGGGTCGTTTTACCCGTCCCAACTTCTCCCGTGACAGATATAAAACCACTTCGATTACTTATCCCGTCAATCATAGATGCTATTATTTCTCGATGGCTGGGTGTGAGAAAAAGAAATCTGGAATCCGGGGTTAATTCAAAAGGTTTTTCTGATAAACCATAAAATTCGTTATACATATGTTACCTAACCCGGCATAGCCGGAACCAAACAGGCTTTTGGAGTTGGAAAAATTCGAAATCCGAATATCGAAATCCGAAACAAATTCGAATTTTCAAAATTCAAATTTCTTAAACTTTTATCTGTTTCGAACATTTGAAATTTGGTCATTTGAGATTGTTTCGAATTTCGGATTTCGTGCTTCGGATTTAAAATCCGCTCAATCTAAAATAACTTTGTTACCATTTTGCGCACAATTTTATTTCTAAAAGACTAATCATAGACGGGGATAGATATCTAAAAAACCAGTATCCCCTCTTCAGAAAGAGGCTTAAATTAATCCTTGTCCATGTATCCACCCAATGGGTTAGAGGTTGATCATGGAGGGCCTCAGGGGGGGATTTAGAGCCGTCGAATGAGTCAAATTCTCTCTGGCAGGGTTCTGGATCAAAGGGATCAGGCCACAAAGGTTCCTTTTTTATATTTCCAGATCACCAGCTTTTCCTTCCGTAAACGAAGAAGCGCTATCTGGACAGGATTCCTGCTTACATTTAACCGATAAGCAAGTTTCTCCTCTACTAATCTTTGACCCTTCTTGAATTTCCCGGAAAGAATCATCTTCTTCAGTTGGTCATATACTTCCTCACTAAGCTTGGATCTCTTTGCCAACCTTGGAAAAATCTCATTTATAACCGTATCTGGTATTTTATTTTTCATCTTTAAGGCCCCCTTTTTGAAATTTGTTTAGGATTTTTATTCCTCAACCCACCACCCTAATTATTCCTTGCTGCTTTCCATAATGCAACCCTTTTCATGGGTTATTTGCATAATTCTTTATATAAAGTATCCATGATTGTACTTGGTCCAATAGATTTCCATTCTGGGGGGAGCCAAACTTGAGGAGCCGAAATCTCTCCTCCCTTGGAATAGTGAGAAGTGGATAACAAACACATCGCTTTATCTTGACAATTTATTTCCCATAAACCTACCGTCTGGTTTAAATCGTCCAAACCTTCTTTTTCTTTAAACTCCTTCGAATAAACTATTTTTAACCAAACTCCAACAATGTTCCCTTTCGAACGAGTTATATTTTCCGAATCGTAGAAAAAATCTCCTTGAACGTTTGTCTGTAAAAACTTCCAATCCGCTCCATATAATCCTGTGTAACTAAAATTTACGAGAGCAATAATAATAAATCCAAAAACCAATGATTTTATTTTTACCATATTTCCCGCTTAAGTGGTTGGCTCAATCCTGACCCTTCGACAAGGTTCAGGATGTCCTTAGACAACATGAAAGATTACTAAAATAGCGAAATGAAGTCAACAAGGATTTAAGGAATTTTTAATGAACCTCTAAGGAACTAATTTTTCTCTTGATTTTCGTGATTAAAAGTTATACCTATTTTAAAAAATTAGATTGAGGTCTTTTTGTGCCCATCGGAATTTTGATTGCCCTCTTTGGTTATCTTTTAGGTTCGGTCCCTACCGGACTGATCCTCACCAAACTCTTTTCCAAAGTGGACCCAAGAAAAACAGGAAGTAAAAATATTGGGGCGACCAATATCTTTCGGACGGCAGGAAAGGCATTGGGTATCTTGACATTGGTTGGAGATGTGTTAAAGGGGGTCATCCCTACTGTTATCGTCATGCATTTGGTTCCTGCGGATCAATGGGGTCTTTCGCGGCACGTATGGATAGCCCTCGCAGGGTTAAGTCCATTTCTCGGTCATGTCTTCTCGATCTTTCTCGGGTTTAAAGGTGGAAAGGGCGTTGCTACTGCTTTGGGCGTTTACCTTCCGATCTCAACGATCTCAGTCCTTATTGAATTTTTAATCTTCGCAGGGATCGTTTGGAAATGGAGGTACATCTCTCTTGGATCCATCGCTTGTGCAACAACGATTCCCATTCTGATCGCTTTTTTCAGAAGCGATTCTCAAGCCTACTTTATTATAAGTGTTATTATTGCCGCCTTAATCCTCTATCGACATCAGTCCAATATCTCCAGGCTTTTACAAGGAACGGAAAATAAGTGGAAGGCCTAAAGGAATTTGCGATTGCAGGTTGCGGATTGCAGATTTAAAATCGAAAATTTAGAATCCTAAAATTTATAATCTAACAGGCGGCGAAAAAGCCTCAGAATGACTCGGGGCTAAAGTTTCCTCAAGGCGGCTCTCGCTCTTTTTTCCTTTTTTGAAAGTCTTCTTGAGAGTCCTTTTTTCTTAATTCCTTTTTCTTCCTCCTCTTCTTCGAGGTTTTCTCCAAACTTGTTGGCGGATACTTCCAGCTTTTCCCGAAATTGTTCAGATGGAATTACTGCAACGCCGATTCGTTCGACAAATCTTGAAACATCCCGATCTGAAGTGATAACAATCGCTCCAGAACCTTTCTCTTTGGCCAACCGTTTAATCACCTCGTCCGCCTTTTCTTCCAATCTGGAGAAAATTACTTCAATCCCCCCTTTTTTCTCCCTCTTCTCCGTGCTCCAACCCCCCTGCCACCCATCGAAAACGACCGTGATCCCACAGGTTTTGAGTTTTTGATAACCTGAAATTTGATCAATAAGGCGGTTCCGCTCCCATTGAAGTTGGACGGAATTGAGGCGGGTCAAAGAACGGTTGACATGAAGGAGGTTATAACCATCGATGATGAGGTTCATGACATTAAAGGAAACGGAACATTGGAAGAATGGAATAGTGGAAGAATGGTTTTTTTAAAAAATCATGTACCACCCACCATTCCATTATTCCACCATTCCATTAGTTCAGCACTACAGATAATCCAGCCACTCTCTATATTCTGAGTTTTTCCCTTTGACGATATCAAAAAAGGCGGCTTGAAGTTCTTTGGTCATTGGACCTGGTTTTCCCTCCCCGATGATACGGTCGTCGACTTCTCGGATCGGTGTCAGTTCAGCAGCCGTCCCAGTAAAAAATGCCTCTTGAGCTGTATAGAGTTCATCCCGGGTAAATCGCTCCTCCAACATTGTGATCTTTTTGGCCTTGGCGATCTGAATTACAGAATCTCGGGTGATCCCAGGAAGGATGGAAGTAAGGGGAGTGGTTTTCAACACTCCGTTTTTCACCATGAAGATATTCTCCCCACTGGCCTCTGAAACATAGCCCTCGGTATCGAGCATCAAGGCTTCATCGTATCCCATCTTCATCACTTCTCTCTTGGCCAAAACCGAGTTGACATAATTGCCGCAAATCTTCGCTTTGGTCATCATCACATTGACATGGTGACGGGTGTAAGAAGAGACCTTTATCCGAATTCCCTTCTCTAAGGCCCCTTCTCCAAGATAAGCTCCCCATGACCAGGTGATAATCGCTACTCGGATCGGATTATCTCCAGGATAGACACCCATGACCCCTTCTCCAATGAAGACGATCGGCCGGATATATCCTTCTTTCAATTGATTCACCCGCAACGTCTCTTTACAGGCCTCTGAAATCTCTTTCTTGGAATAAGGGATTTTGATATCTCCGATATGGGCAGAATCGAAGAGTCGGTCCATATGCTCCCTTAACCTGAAGACCGCGGATTTCCCATCGTGACAGAGATAGCACCGGATTCCTTCAAAGACACCCAGCCCATAATGAAGACTATGCGTCAGGATGTGCACATTGGCCTCTTCCCATGGGATGATTTTCCCATCCATCCAGATCTTCGATACTTTCTGCACCATAAGCCTAAACCCCCAGAATAAATTCGATGATATACAAGTATTTTTTTATCCTATTTTAGACCAATTGTCAAAAGAAAATTTACAGATCTCACTGGAATGTTTACAAGTCCTTTCGGTTATGTTAATTGCTACTAATGAGTCCATAATTGAGAAGACATCTTCTGAAAATCCCCCCTCGCCCCCCTTTTCCAAAGGGGGGAAAGAAAGAGAGAACTTTATCAAAAGAGGGGAATTCCTCCCTTTTGTCTCCGACCCAGAGCGGTCTCTCTCCGAGCTGGATGGCTCTACGAGCCGGAAGCTGACCCGGAGGGCAAAGGGAGGGAGGAGGGATTTGGTTTCCAGTGTCCATACAATTATGGACTGATTAATAAGTCTCTCTTAAGAGAGCATATGGTAGTTTTTCAGAGATCTTATCAAACTATCCACGGGAGGAGCAAAATGGAAAGGACTTTGATCACAGGAGGAGCTGGGTTTCTCGGCTCACACCTCTGCGAATTTTTTATTGCTCAGGGGCATGAGGTTATTAGCATGGATAACTTAATTAAGAAAGAGAATATCGAAAATATCGCTCATTTGATGGGACATGAAAGATTTAAATATATCAAATACGACGTGACCGAATATCTTCATGTCGAAGGAAAACTCGACAATATCCTTCACTTTGCATCCCTCGCCAGCCCAAAGGATTACTTAGACTACCCCATTCAAACATTAAAGGTGGGATCATTGGGCACCCATAAAACACTCGGTTTAGCAAAGGAAAAGAAGGCAAGGTTCCTCCTCGCCTCGACCTCAGAAGTCTACGGAGACCCCATGGTGCATCCTCAGCCAGAATCGTACCCTGGAAATGTTGATCCCGTTGTACCCAGAGGAGTCTACGATGAAGCCAAAAGGTTTGCTGAGGCTATCACGATGGCCTACCATCGAACCCACGGTCTCCAAACTCGAATTGCACGGATCTTCAATACCTATGGTCCACGCATGAGGCTGGATGATGGAAGGGCGCTCCCCAACTTTATGGTTCAGGCATTGAAGGGAGAGGATATCACGGTCTATGGAAATGGCACTCAAACCCGCAGTTTCTGTTATGTGGACGACTTAATTGAAGGAATCAAAAAACTTCTTTATTCCAATGAGGCGGAACCTGTCAATTTGGGAAACCCTGAGGAGATCACCATCTTAGACTTCGCAAAAGAGATCGTTCATTTGACAGGAAGCAAAAGTCGGATCAATTTTTGCCCTCTCCCTCAAAATGATCCCAAAGTGAGACAGCCAGACATCAATAAGGCAAAAACGATATTAGGATGGGAACCTAAAATAAACCGTCAGGAAGGACTGAGGAGAACGCTTCAATATTTTAAGAAGAAACTCGAAGTTTAGATTTTAATCCCGGAACTCGGATGAGAAGTATCTTCTGAGGGAACAAAAATCCTTATTTGAATTCGTTCTTCTAAAATGGACTGAGCGGTTTGGACCCCCAAAAGAATTTCTGAAAAATGCTCTTCTCCCTCGGCGAAATAAAGCCGGAGGTTTTTGATCCATTTTTCATCAAAAGGATATTGACGGAGATCTAAGCAATCCGCGATCCCTTCGATGAGAACTTCTGCCAATTTCCCACAATCCACATTGTAGCTTTCTTCATAGGGGAGGGAAAGGCAGACCCTTAAGATATCCAATTTCTTGAGGGTTTCTAAGAGATGGAGGGAGAGTTCGCGCAGCCGAAGATAACTGTATTTATTCATTTCACCCAAACCGAGAAGGAGGATCATCCTGGGCGCTATCCTTCCCTGTGAAGGGATCAAGGTCGTTTCCTTCCAATCCCCGGTCAACTTCTTCTCAATCAAAAACTGAGACAACATTCCATTAAGCCTCCAATCGATCCAGCCAGTCGCTCCCCTGAGAGGCCTCTCATCCTTAAAAAATCCGGTGACCAAAACATCACATTCCTGAGCATCAACTTTTTCTATGGAAAGAATCACATCCATTGGGAAACCTAATTTCAATTTGAAATTTGCAATGATGTTCTATACGGGTTTCCGAACAACCTCGTTCTGGATTCGGTCTAAAATGCCATTGATGAAACTTCCAGAATCCTCAGACCCATATCGTTTTCCGAGGTCAATCGCTTCGTTTATGGTAACTTTAGGAGGAATCTCTTCACAGTAAAGGAGTTCAAAGAGAGCCATGCGGAGGATATTTCGGTCAATAATGTTGATACGATCTAAACGCCAATTTTCAGAATGTTGCTCAATAAGGTGATCCAACTCAAGGGAATGCTCTAAAACGCCCAGGACAAGACGTTTTAAAAACTCATCTGCCTCTCCATTGGATAAAAAATGTTCCTGAAACTGAGTGAGGGCTGTGATGACGTCCTGTTTGGTGATATTCAATTGATAAAGAACCTGAAGGGCAAACTCCCTCGATTTTCTTCTTCTCCCCAAACTTTTTTATTTTCCCTTTCCTATCTCCTTCATGAGATTAGCCATTTCGATAGCTGACATTGCCGCATCAAAACCCTTATTCCCGACTTTGGTCCCAGCCCTTTCAATCGCTTGCTCAATGGTATCGGTGATCAAAACCCCGAAGGAGATGGGAACTTCACTTTCCAAGGTGAGGCTGGCAATTCCTTTGGTGACTTCATTAGCAATATAAGCGAAATGAGGAGTGGCTCCACGGATCACAGAGCCTAAGCAGATGATGGCATCGTATCGTCTGGTCTTGACCATCTTTTTTGCAACAAGAGGAATCTCAAAAGCGCCTGGAACCCGAGCCACTGTGCAATCCCCCTCCTCTGCCCCGCTCCGCCGTAAGGCATCCATTGCTCCTTCCAGAAGTCGCTCGCCAATAAAGTCGTTGAACCGGCTCAACACAATCCCGAACTTGAGTCCCTTGGCCATCAGTTTACCTTCGAAGGTCTTCACCATCTTCATTCTCCTTTCAAGAACAAAATAACGTGACCGTGACCGTGCTCCGTGACCGTAAAAAAATAACGTACTTCGTTAATTTCGCCAAGATCCTTCTTTTTTAACTCATAACTCTCAATTCTAAACTCTTAACTCTAAATTCTTAATTCTATTCTCCCTATTTGATGGAGAGCAGGTGACCCATCTTCTTTGCCTTGGTCTTGAGATATTCAATATTCTCTTGATGGGGTTTTGTCTCGATAGGAACTCTCTCGACCACCTCAATGCCATATCCTTCCAGACCGATGATCTTCCGAGGATTATTCGTCATCAGGCGAATCTTATGAAGGCCAAGATCCGCCAGAATCTGCGCCCCAATTCCGTAATCCCTCATATCGGCTTTAAACCCCAGCGCCTCATTGGCCTCCACCGTATCCTTTCCCATATCTTGGAGACAGTAAGCTCTCAATTTATTAACCAATCCAATCCCTCTTCCCTCCTGCCTCATATAGACGATGACACCTTTTCCCTCTTTTTCTACCATTGCCATGGCAGTGTGAAGTTGTTCTTCGCAGTCGCATCGTCTCGACCCGAATACATCACCGGTCAGACATTGGGAATGAACCCTCACAAGAACCGTGTCTTCTGGCGCGATATCTCCTTTGACCAAGGCGATATGGTGATAGGGATCCACATCATTTTCATAGGCAATCGCTGTAAACACACCCCCATATTTTGTAGGAATGGTGGCTGTAACAATCCTTCGCACTAAGGACTCTTTATTTAGGCGATATTTGATTAAGTCCGCGATGGTGACAATCTTTAGTCCATGTTCTTCAGCAAATATCAGGAGATCAGGCATCCTTGCCATGGTCCCATCATCTTTCATGATCTCACAGATCACCCCTGCTGGCTTCAAACCCGCTAATCTTGCCAGATCAACCGAGCCTTCTGTCTGACCGGTTCGGACCAACACTCCACCCCGCCTTGCTCTTAATGGAAATACATGTCCGGGTGACACCAGATCTTCAGGTTGGGTGTTTTCATCGACAGCCGTCAAAATAGTGGTTGCCCGATCAGCTGCTGAAATACCCGTGGTCACCCCTCTACACGCATCGACGGAGACTGTGAAAGCGGTTTGAAACCGTGAGGTATTTTCAGAGACCATCATGGGGAGACGAAGCTCATTGAGCCTTTCGTCAATTAATGAAAGACAGATCAATCCCCTTCCATACTTTGCCATAAAATTGATGGCCTCAGGCGTCACCTTCTCAGCTGCCATGGTAAGATCGCCTTCATTTTCCCGATCTTCATCATCGACCAGGATCACCATCTTCCCTTGGCGGATATCCTCTAATGCTGCCTCAATTCTATGAATCATTCGAACCTCTCAATCCTCTTTGATAAAACCGTGTTCCTTTAAAAAAGATAGATCGACTTGCCCAGATTTTTTATTTCCTCGGTCCAAGAGTTTTTCTACATATTTCCCTAAAATATCAGCCTCCACATTGACCCGATCTCCCACTTCTTTATCCATAAGAGTGGTTTTTTCGATGGTGTATGGGATTAGGGTTATCTCAATCTCCCCTCCCTGATACTCATTCACCGTCAGGCTGATCCCATCGATGGCAATCGACCCTTTTTGTACAGCATACCTCGATGCTGATTCAGGAATTCTTATTCTCAATTGAAGGAAATCCCTTTCCTTCCTCTTCTCTACGATTACCCCAATCCCATCAACGTGCCCAGTGACAATGTGCCCACCAAATCGGTCAGTCAGTTTTAGAGCCCTCTCCAAATTGACTTGATCCCCTTCTTTCAACTCCCCCAATACAGTTTTTTGAAGAGTCTCTTGGGAGAGATCAAGTTCAATGGTCTGTTCCTTCTTCTTAACAACTGTCAGGCAAACGCCATTTAGATTAATACTATCACCAAGTTGCACTTCTGTCAAATAAAATGGCAATTCTATGGTTAACTTCTTTTCTTGCCCCCGATATTCTATCCTCAGAACTTTCCCTTTATCTTCTATGATTCCAGTAAACATTATTCTGTTCCTGACTCCAAATAGCCTTCCAAAAGTATATCTTCTCCAATCCTTTTTGCCTTAATTTCTTTTAGAGCAGTTGCCTTTTGGAGGTTGGATGCTCCTTTCCCACCAAAAATTCCAAGAGCCTGTTGATCACCAATCAATTTCGGGGAAAGAAAGAGGAGAAGTTTATCGATCACGCCCTCGTCCAGAAACGAGCCATTGACCTGACTCCCCCCTTCCACCAGAAGATTCATCATCCCCATTTCCCCTAATTTGGAGAGGCATGATTTTAAATTAACCCTTCCCTCTTTGGAATCAAGGATTAAGATCTGGACTCCTCTCTTTTCTAATTTTTCTATTTTATCTTTAGGAGCTAACTCTGTTGAAGCAATGATTGCTTTTGAAGGAGAGGTCCCAATCACTTTGGCTTCTTCCGGAATCTTCAATCGACTGTCCAGAACAATTCGATAGGGGTCTCTTCCACCCCTGATCCGGGCTGTAAGCATAGGGTTATCTTTTAATACTGTCCCAATGCCCACGAGAACTCCATCTACTTGATCCCTCAATTTGTGGACGAAACGTCTCGAGGCCTCCCCGGAAATCCATTTTGAATCGCCATTTCGGGTTGCCATTTTACCATCCAGCGTGGCGGCAACCTTTAAAACAACAAAGGGCTCTTTTTTCAAGATATATTTGCAAAAGGCCTCATTCAATCTCCGACATTCCTTTTCTAAAATTCCTACCTCTACATCGAGGCCGGCCTTTCTCAGAATCTCAATCCCTTTCCCTTTTACCAATGGGTTGGGATCCTCCATACCAATGACGACGCGCTTCACACCCGCTTCAATGACTTGGGGAACACAGGGAGGAGTCTTTCCATAATGGGTGCAGGGCTCTAAATTGAGATAAAGGATAGCTCCTTCGGCTTCTTCCCCTGCCTGTTGGAGTGCAACAATCTCAGCATGAGCCTCTCCTGCTTTTGCATGGTGCCCTTCCCCTACCATTTTGCCATCTTTCACCAGAATGGCGCCCACCATGGGATTGGGGGAAGTTCTTCCCTTTCCCTTTTCTGCAAGATGGAGAGCTCGTTTCATCCATCGTTCGTCATCCATAAACTAAGTGCCACTCAAAAATCCGAAGCTGTAACTCAAGGCTTTAGCCTTGATTATGATCAACCCTGAAAGGGTTGAGTTACAGGATTTTGAACTTTGACATTCATTTGGCATTTGGATTTTGACATTTAGATTTTAAACCCTTATTTCGCCAATCTATGGTAGGCAGGAAATTAGTGTTTTGGATTTCGAAATTATTTCTTCTTGGCCTCTTCCCTATTTCCGAGGAGGTCCTTCAGCTCATCCATAAATTCTTGAATATCTTTAAACTGCCGGTAGACAGAGGCAAAGCGAACATAAGCCACGCCATC
Organism: Deltaproteobacteria bacterium CG03_land_8_20_14_0_80_45_14; assembly: GCA_002780715.1. Taxonomy (GTDB): domain Bacteria; phylum Desulfobacterota; class BSN033; order BSN033; family UBA1163; genus UBA1163. The sequence goes on along the minus strand of PEUO01000025.1, from coordinate 1,068 downwards.
TAAACGGTGGAGTTCCTCCATCACTCTCTCCCCGATCTCAGAGCTCTTTACTTCTCTTTCCCCTCTTTCCTGAAAATGGAGCTCGATACGATTGACGATCTTTTCAATCATGTTGATACTAATGGGTCTCTTCTCACAGGCTTTTTTCAGACCGTTGAAGATCTTAAGGCGATTAAAAACTTCTCTCCTCCCGTCTTTCTTTACGATCAACGGAAGGGCATCCTCTGCCCTCTCGCTGGTGGTAAATCGTTTATGGCAGCCGAGACATTCCCTCCTCCGCCGAATAGTGTCTTTATCCTTTCCCAGTCGGGAATCGACCACTTTGCTTTCGGGATGATTACAGAAAGGACATTTCATATTCTTAACAATCAATGACCAATGATCAATGGACAATGATCAATAAGCAATGTTTTAAAAATGGACATTGAGAATTGCTAATTGACCATTGACAATTGAGGATTTTCTTTGCCTGGTATCCTGATTCGCTGGTCTGATTCCCGCAATTCGAACGTTTCACCTTCTACTTTCTATTGAATTTTTCCACTTCAATCCCTGATTCTTTTAACATCTCCTTGGCCAAGACATCGGCATAGCCATCTTCGTAGACGACCTTCTGAATTCCAGCATTGATGATCATCTTTGAACAGATGATACAAGGGTGGTTAGTACAGTAAAGGGTGGCTCCGCGTATCTCCACTCCATGGTAGGCGGCTTGGATAATCGCATTCTGCTCAGCATGGAGACCCCGGCAGAGTTCGTGCCGCTCTCCAGAAGGGATGCCTAATTTTTCACGCAGGCATCCGATATCCAAGCAGTGTTCCAGTCTAGAAGGGGCCCCATTATAACCCGTCGCCAAAATCTTTTTATCTTTCACGAGAACAGTTCCTACCTGTCTTCGCAGGCAGGTCGATCGCTTGGCGACGAGATGAGTAATATCCATAAAATACTCTTCCCAAGAGGGCCTGTGGGGAAAAACCCTTGTTTTCTCTTTCTCTTTCAAGGGCGAGCCAAAGACTGGAATATTGGAATACTGGAACATTGGAAGATTGGGTTCGAATACGAATAGGA
>PEUO01000142.1 GCA_002780715.1 Deltaproteobacteria bacterium CG03_land_8_20_14_0_80_45_14 | reverse complement strand
TTTTTGTTCCGGGTGGACTCGTTTTAGGCACGAGTTCGGCATCCACAGGATCGGTGACAGAGGAGAAGACGATAGGAATATTCCTATTGATCTGCATCACCGCCTGTGAAGAGGGAGTAGCAATGCTATGGATCAGATCCATTTTTATATTGAGGAACTTCTGGGCAATGGCTTTAGCATGATTCTTATCTCCCTGTGCATTTTGCCGGTCATAAATAACATGGACGCCCTCTTTAAATCCGGCCTCGGCCAGAGCCTTCTCAAACCCCTTGGCGTCTGCATCGAAATCCGGAAAGGAGACGGTCTGGGTCACGCCGATTCTGGGGATGATCTTCTTAGATATTTTTTCCTGGGCAAAGGAGAGGACAGGTGAGACAATGAGCAGTAGGATCGAAATAGAGCGAAGTCTTCTCGACATACTTCTTAAGCAATTTCCCATGACGGCTCCTTCACCCACGAACCATAGAAATGGTCATTAGGTAAAGGTTAGGAAGCCGGTTTGGGTTAGGTTAAAGGGTTAAGGCTAAAGATTTTTTAGACTAACAACATCACCTAATAACGAAACGGGCATCTTGACCCTAACCCTCAGACAAAAGACTTTTAATTTCTAACCAATGGAGGTTATAAAAAAATACCATCTTTTCATCCGCCTGTCAATTTTGATAAACATTTTGTAAACCGGATAGAGCAGAGCGCATGGAGCATAGCGTAAGAAATGTTCAACTTGAAGAGGATTTTGAATTGAGATAAGTTAGTCGACATGGCTCGTCTTTATATATTTCTTCCTATTGGAATCATTGCAATCTCCACCGCTTCGATTTTTGTTAAGCTCTGTGATGCGCCGGCATTGATCATCGCCACCTACAGGATGATGCTCGCCTCCCTCATGTTGACGCCCTTTGCTTGTTATAAAAAACCATGGAGAGGATGGGAGAGGACCGAGATAAGATGGTTTCTTCTCTCCGGCCTCTTCCTAAGCCTCCATTTTGCCTTCTGGATTGCCTCTTTGAAATATACTTCGGTAGCCAGTTCTGTGGTCTTAGTAACTACCCATCCCATCTTTGTTGGGATAGGGAGTTGGCTCTTCTTAAAAGAACGGATAGGAATCAATTTAGTTTTAGGGATTGCTCTCACTGTTTTAGGGAGTGGATTGATCAGTTATGGGGATATGGCTCTTTCGAAAGAGGCATTCATGGGAGATGGGTTGGCCCTCCTGGGCGCTATGGCTGCATCAGGATACCTGCTGGTAGGAAGAAAGATGAGAAAGGATCAGGATCTCTTCTCTTATATCTTCCCTGTCTATTCAACAGCAGGATTGATATTGATTCTCCTATCTCTTATTTTTCAAAAATCATTTGGGGGATATTCACCATCCACCTATCTCTTCCTCTTTCTCCTCGCCCTCATCCCCCAATTGATTGGGCACACCACCTTCAACTGGGCCCTGAAATATCTTCCGGCATCCATGGTAGCCATCACGATTTTAGGAGAACCCATCGGGTCTGCCATTTTGGCCTATTTTATTTTGGGCGAAGGATTGACGATCTGGAAAGTCATTGGAGGGATTTCAATCTTCGCTGGAATTTTGATTGCACTTAAGAAAGAAGGGTTCAGATTATGACAAAATATATGAAAAAGGAATCCTTGTAAAAAGACCTCTTTTTTGATAAAAATCAATTATAGAAGGTTATGAGCATGAATCATAAAATTATCATTGGTGATTCAAGAATGATGAGAGAGGTGGGTGATGAATTGGTTCACCTGATCATTACCTCTCCACCCTATTGGCAGCTCAAAGATTATGGACACAAAGAACAAATTGGGTTTAATGATACCTATGAAGACTACATCAATCACCTTAACCTTGTTTGGAAGGAATGTTACAGGGTTTTAAACCCAAGTTGCCGCCTCTGCGTGAATATCGGTGACCAATTTGCCAGGTCTGTGTATTACGGCCGGTATAAGATCATCCCAATAAGAACAGAAATCATCAAGTTTTGTGAAACAATCGGTTTTGATTACATGGGTGCAATTATCTGGCAAAAGGTCACCACTATGAATACAACTGGTGGGGCGACCGTTATGGGATCGTTTCCATACCCAAGAAATGGGATTGTTAAATTAGATTATGAATTTATTCTACTTTTCAAGAAAGTAGGAGACCCTCCAAGGGTTTCAAAGGAGAGGAAGGAGAATTCTAAACTAACTACTAAAGAGTGGAATGAGTACTTTTACGGCCATTGGAACTTTCCTGGCGAGAAGCAAAACGGACACCTTGCGGTTTTTCCAGAAGAATTGCCCAAACGTCTCATTCGAATGTTCTCCTTTATAGGTGATACAGTTCTTGACCCTTTCCTTGGAAGTGGTACAACAACACTTGCTGCGAAAAACTTGGGTCGAAATTCAATAGGCTATGAAATTAATAGAGATTTTCTACCGTTAATCAAGCAAAAGATTGGTATGGATAGTAGGAAGTTATTTAAAGATGGGGCAATTTTTGAAATCATTGAGCAAGATCGTCTTGAAATGGATTTTAAATCAGAGATAGAAAAACTAACCTATATTTTCAGAGATCCTGTCAAATTTGATAAAAAAGTTGATCCAAGGAAACTAAAATTTGGCTCAAAGATTGATGGAAAAGAAGGAAAAGAAGCGAATCTATATTCTGTGAGACGAGTAGAATCACCGGATCGGGTTGAATTAGATACGGGTCTGAAAGTCCGATTGATTGGGGTAAAGGAAGTTGAGGGAAAGAAAACGGAGGCTATTGAATTCCTTCAAAAACTCATCAAGGGTCAAAAAGTCTTTTTGAAATTTGGTGAAAAGAAATATGATGATCAGGACAATCTTCTTGCCTACCTCTATTTAAAGAACAAAACCTTCGTCAACCGTCATCTCATCAGGAGTGGACTTGTTGAGGTCGAACCTTCCACAAAGTATTTTAAGAAGCAAACTTTAGTTTAAATTCGAGTAAAGGATAATCAGGAATGATGCTATGAAAATCAAACTTACCAATCAGGAAATCCGTAAACACTTAGGTTCCCTATCCCCTGAATTTCCAAAATATACAACCCAGCTCATAAATCTTGCGAATCAAAATGTCCAAGGGACTAGGCCCAAGGTTGTAGGACAATTGAGTGAACTTATTCAGGCCTTCCCTGGGAAACGTCTCGGTGAATGGGAGGAGTGGTATCTCAAACGGCATCCTGAAGCAATCAATATCGCTACCAATAAAATCGTTGAGATGCTTGAACACCTTAAAAAGGCTATGAATAAGATTGATCGAACCCTGGTGGAACAATGGGTAAGAGACTTGGTAATCGTCAAGACTTTTGTTGGCCTCCGTTTTCAAGAAGCAATTCTTAAGAAGGTTGCAGAAAATAAAAAATGTGATTACAGCCTTGCCTCCCCCGAAGAGGAATCACAAGGGATTGATGGATTCATTGGAAACAAACCGGTCTCAATAAAGCCTGCTACTTACAAATCAAAGAGGGGATTAAGCGAGGAGATTCAGGCAAGTCTCATCTACTATTCCAAAAGGAAGGATGGCATTACGATTGAATACGAAGAAATTTAATGAGAGCATTAGTATCAGGGGGAGTTAAAATTAATTTACGATAATAAAAAATATGAAATTCGTTGTTCATGAACATCATGCGACCCGTCTCCATTATGATTTCCGACTGGAGATCGCCGGAGTCCTCAAATCGTGGGCCATCCCCAAGGGGCCTTCCATGAACCCATCCGATAAGCGGCTCGCTGTCATGGTGGAGGATCATCCTCTTGAATATGGGGAGTTTGAGGGGATCATTCCTCAGGGACATTATGGAGCTGGGGCGGTCCTCATCTGGGACTCGGGTGAGTTTCAACCAGAGGGAGATCCAGAACCTGCTCTGAAAAAGGGAAGACTGAGTTTCAACTTAGATGGGAAAAAATTAAAGGGTAACTTTGCTCTTATCTTAATGAAAGGAAGAGGAACCGGCAAGGATTGGCTTCTCATCAAGGGAGAGGACTTCTTTGCCGAAAAGGACTGGGAGGTAAAAGAAGAACTCACGCCAGCAAAGAAGAAAAAACTTATCGAAAAGATTCCACCGTGCGAAACCAGCTAAGTCCAGATTGCAGATCGCAGAAGGCAGATGGCAGATTGAAAAAAATAAAATCTTCTGTTTCTGAGTTTCAGAATGATTTATCACTCTCCAATCTTCTCCACCACTCGTGCCATTAGTTCGCTCAGAAAATAAACCCCAAACGGTCCGCTTGGGAAGCGGACCCTACAGGTAATGTATTGAATACGTAGGGCCCGGTCACCGAACGGGCCGGGGGTTTGATTTTCTCTTTATTTCCGGAACCAACCTTTCACTTTCTCCCGAAAAGATTCCAGATAAATATAAATCACAGGAGTGATATAGAGGGTGATGAGCCGAGAAAAGACCAAACCACCAACCACTGCGAGTCCAAGGGGACGGCGCGCTTCCGCCCCAGCGCCAAAACCGACCGCGATGGGCAGCGTGCCCATGATGGCTGCCATCGTCGTCATCATGATGGGACGGAATCGGATGAGGCAACCTTCATAAATCGCATCATACGGGCTTTTCCCTTGATTTCTCTGTGCCTCAAGCGCAAAGTCGATCATCATGATGGCATTCTTCTTGACAATCCCGATCAACATGACGATCCCAACCATCGAGTAGATGTTTAAGTCCGTCTTAAAAATTAACAGCGTTAGTAAAGCTCCAAACCCGGCAGAAGGAAGACCCGAAAGAATGGTCAGTGGGTGGATGAAACTTTCGTAGAGAATTCCAAGGACGATGTAAATCACCACGATTGCCATAATCAATAGGAGACCCATCCCTTTCATGGAGGTCTGGAAAGCCTGGGCCGTTCCTTGAAAACCGGTGCTGATGGTTGCAGGCAGCGTGGCCCTTGTTACCTTTTCAACAGCTGCTACAACGTCTCCCAGGGAAACACCTGGCTTAATGTTGAAAGAGAGGGTTACCGATGGGAGTTGCCCCAGGTGGTTTAATGAAAGAGGCCCAAGGCCAGGGCTCAGTTTTGCCACTGCATTAAGAGGAACCAATTGGCCAGTAGAAGATCGAATGTAAAGCATGGATAAAGCAGAGGGATCCGCCTGATATTGAGGCTCCAATTCGATGATCACCTGATACTGGTTGATCGGAGTATAGAATGTCGAAATCTGCCTCGCTCCATAAGCGCTGTAGAGAGCATCTTCGATCTGATTGGCTGTCACGCGAAGAGCCGAAGCCTTATCCCGATCGATTTCAATGTTCACCTGGGGGTTTTTAATTTGCAGATCACTGGTCACATCCTGCAGCCCCGGCAATTCTCGCATCTTCGCTTCGAGTTTAGGAGCATGTACATAAAGCTCCTTAATCTCCGGGCTCTGAAGGGTAAATTGATACTGGCCCTTTGTCAACTGCCCTCCAATCCGAATGGGAGGAGGGTTTTGAAGGAAGACCTGAATTCCTGGAACCTTGGCCAGCTTTGGCCGCAATTCCTGAATGATCTCATCCGCATTCAGTTTCCGTTTAGACCGAGGCTTCAAAGAAACAAAGATGCGACCCAAATTGCCTGTCGGCGCCGAGCCTCCTGCTCCAGCCGTTGACGAGAAGGAATCCACATTCGGATCCTGCCGAACGATCTCCATCACAGCGAGCTGATGTTCTTTCATCGATTCGAACGAAATCCCTTGGGCGGCTTCGGTGAAGCCAAAGATCTGACCAATGTCCTCGCTCGGAAGAAACCCATAGGAGAAGGCCATAAAAAGAAGAACCGTGACAACGAGAACCAGATTGGAGATCACGATGGTTGCCAAGCGGTGGTTCAAGACAAATCTAAGGCTCCATCGGTAGGCTTGAAGCATCCCCTCGAAAAAGCGCTCCGAGGTCGCATAGAGACGGCTCTGTTTTCTTTCCCTGGTTGGCTTGAGAAATCGGCTGCATAGCATGGGTGTCAGACTTAAGGAAACAAAACCGGAAACCAGAATCGCCACGCCAATCGTTACCGCAAATTCATGAAGCAATCGGCCGATGATCCCGCCCATAAAAAGGACAGGTATAAAGACCGCGACGAGGGAAAGCGTCATCGACAAAATCGTAAAACCAATCTCTCTCGATCCATTGAATGCGGCTTGGAGAGGCTTCTCGCCCATCTCCATGTGCCGGACGATATTTTCAAGCATCACAATAGCGTCATCCACCACGAAACCTACTGAAAGCGTTAAAGCCATTAAAGAGAGGTTATCCAGGCTATAATCCAGAAGGTACATGACAGAGAATGTCCCGATGATGGACATGGGAAGCGCCAGACTGGGAATAATGGTGGCAGATAAATTTCGTAAAAAGAGAAAGATGACAAGGACAACCAGGCACATGGTCAGAAACAGGGTGAACTTAACATCATTGACTGAATCCCGAATCGATAGCGAGCGGTCAAAGAGAATATTGAGATTCACCGCACCGGGCATCTGAGCACGAAAGCTTGGCAGCAACTTCCTAATCGAATCAACCACCTCAACGGTGTTGGTTCCAGGTTGACGGTAAATGGCCAAGCCGATGGTCCGGACATTATTATACCAGCTTGCGATTTTGTCATTTTCGACGCTGTCGATCACCCTTCCCAGCTCACCGAGCCTCACAGGCGAACCATTTCGGTAGGCGACGATAAGGGGACGGTAAGCCTCGGCGTTTTTGAGCTGGCCGCTCGCTTCTATGGTGAAAGCCTGGTGGGTTCCATATAATATCCCGGTGGGAAGGTTTACATTTCCATTCATGATGGCATTGGCCACTTCGTCGATTCCGATGGAGCGCGTCGCGAGAGCCTTTGGGTCCAACTGAGCGCGAACCGCATATTTCTGAGCTCCAAAGATCGAAACCTGTGCCACGCCGCTCAACATGGAGATTCGTTGAGCCACAAAGGTATCGGCGTATTCGTGAATGGCTGAAAGAGGAAGGGTGGGTGAATTCAAAGCCAGAAAAAGAATGGGAAAGTCAGCGGGGTTGACCTTCTGATAGGAAGGAGGATTGGGCATGTCCGTCGGGAGCTGGCGTGCTGCCTTTCCGATCATCGCCTGAACATCCTGAGCCGCAGCGTCAATATTTCGGTTCAGACTGAATTGTAACGTAATCCGGGTCATCCCCTGGGTGTTCGTCGAATTCATGGAATCCAGCCCGGCGATCGTTGAGAACTGCCGCTCGAGAGGAATCGCCACAGCAGATGCCATTGTTTCCGAGTTGGCTCCGGGGAACTCGGCTATTACCAGAATGGTGGGGAAGTCGACCGTAGGAAGATCGCTCACCGGGAGGAGACGATACCCCAGGATGCCGAAGAGGAGAATACCCAGCATAACAAGGGTGGTCATGACAGGACGACGGATAAAAAGTTCTGGGATGTTCACGGCGCTTTTTTCTTGGTGGCTGTGGCTGAATCAGAGGTTTTGATTTCTACCTTGGCTCCCGGATAGAGTCGAAGCTGCCCATCCGTCACCACCTTTTCGTCTGCATTGAGTCCTTTTTGGACAACCGTTTCGGTGTTCACAATTCGTCCGGCAACCACAGGCCTAGACTCTACAGTCAAGTCCTGCTTGACCACAAAGACGTACTGACCTTCCTGTCCAGTCTGGATAGCCCGGGACGGAACCACAATGGCATTGGGCTCCGTGGTGAGTGTGAGCATTACATTGACGAATTGCCCTGGCCAGAGTTTTTTCTCAGGGTTGGCAAAGGTTCCTTTGAGCTTTATCGTTCCCGTCGTACTGTCTACCGTATTATCCACAAAAGAGACGAACCCCTCTTCCGGAAAAACTTCATCATTAGGGATGATAACTTGGACTTTAACTTTTCCTGTCGCCAAATACTTCCTGATCTCCCCCAAGTTCTGCTCCGGAACGGAAAAGGTGACATAGATGGGGGTAATCTGATTGATGACCACCAGATTGGCGTCGTTTTCCTTGATGATATTTCCTTCTTGAACAATTAAGCTTCCCGTCCGGCCATCCATGGGAGAATGGATGGAGCAATAACTGAGTTGGAGCTTTGCGTTCTCCACAGCCGCCTTATCTGCAAGCGCTGCAGCTTCAGCATTCGCCTTGGCTGCTCTGTCTGCTTGCAAGGTGGCTACAAGGGCCTCCCAATCGGTTCGAAATTTGTCATATTGCTGCCGGGCAACCACGCCCTTTTCAAATAGCATCTTAAAGCGATCGGCCTCTACTTGGGCGTTCTTTTCCTGAGCCATGTCTCGTTGAAGGTTGGCTTCCGCCTGCTTTACTTGGGCCGTATTCCTTTCGAGATTGGCCTCCGCTTGCTTGAGGGTCGTTTCAAAAGGCCGGGGATCGACGAGGAAAAGAAGTCCCCCTCGCTTCACGTCCTGACCTTCTTTGAAGTAAACCCGCAGGAGTTGCCCTGCGATCCGAGATTTCACAGAGACGGTGGAGTAGGCTTGCACATTCCCAATGGCACGGAGCTGTACAGGTACCGTTTTCTGGGTCGTTGTGCCCACGGTAACGGGTATAGGGGCAGAAACAGGCTTTCCCTGTTTTCCATTGGAACAACCTGAAGAAAAAACCGCTAAGTGCAGCAACACGAAAATTCCAATAAAAAGAGCGTGAAAGCGTCCCTTCATCAAGGTCCCACCATGAGCCTTAAAATCCCTGCATAACTGATATGCCATCCCTGCCCCTCCTTTAAAATCAAACTCTAATCTTCTACGAATCATTTGTCAATTTCCTATAAACGGAGAGTGGCCAGGTCCTAAATTACGGTTGACATTCAACGATCTTTCAGCGATATTGTGGTGGGTTAAAAAGATCGCACTATTTTGGTAATGGGAATGAAAGATAAAGAGACAAAAAAAATATTGGTCGTCGATGATGAGACGGATACCGTGGAGATGATCACCGCGCTCCTGGAATTGGAGGGATATCAAGTCCTCCCTGCCCTCTCCGGGGATGAGGCGATGAGAATCTTAGAGGTGGAGAGTCAAAGGGTTCCAGAATCGGAAACACCTGTCGATCTGATCCTCCTCGATATCTTGCTGGGCGATACAGATGGAAGAGATATCTGCCTCAAGATCAAGGAGGATGAAAAATTGAAATTCATCCCGGTCATCATTCTCACTGTTCAATCAAGCCTTCAAGATAAGATCAACAGCCTCAATCGGGGAGCGGATGACTACCTCACTAAGCCATTTATTAATGAAGAATTGCTGGCCAAGGTGAGAGTGATGCTTCGGATTAAAGATCTCCATGATGAACTGAGGAGGGAAAAGGACAAGAATGTCCTCCTCACCCAGGCATTGGAGAAACGATACAGTTTCGCAAACATACTCGGGAAGAATACCCGAATGCAAGAGATCTTTGAGTTGATCTCGGATATTGCGGACACGGATTCAACCGTCCTCATCCAGGGTGAAAGCGGCACAGGAAAGGAGTTGTTCGCCAGGGCGATTCATTTCAACAGCCATCGAAAAAACAAACCCTTTATCGTCGCTAATTGCTCGGCCTATTCTCAGAACCTTTTGGAAAGTGAACTCTTCGGTCATGAAAAAGGGTCTTTCACCGGGGCCATCCGGCGAAAGATTGGCCGGTTTGAAATGGCTCAAGGAGGAACGATCTTCCTCGATGAGATCGGTGAGGTTTCTCCTCCCACCCAGATTATGCTTCTTCGAGTCGTCCAGGATCACCGGATTGAGAGGGTTGGCGGCGAGGAAACCCTGGAGGTGGACGTCAGGGTGATCGCTGCGACGAACAAAAATCTGACGGAGGAGATGAAGAAGGGCACCTTCAGAGAAGACCTCTATTATCGACTCAATGTCATTCCCATTTTCGTTCCGCCTCTTCGTGAGAGAAAAGATGACATCCCCCTTCTCGTCTCTCATTTCCTACAAAAATTTAGCCAGGAAAGGGGAAAAGAAATAAAAAGTTTTTCCCCTGAAGTCATGGAGATTCTCCTCGCACACTCTTGGCCTGGAAATGTGCGTGAATTAGAGAATGTTATTGACCATGCGATCATCATTGCAAAACAGGATAAGATATTAACAAAAGACCTTCCTCAATTCCTTCTCCAAAAGCCTTTGCCCACCCAAGAATTAACTACCCTTCAAGATTACGAAAAGAACCTCATTTTAAAAACTCTAAAAGAAACCAATTGGAATAAACATAAGGCATCAAAAAGACTGAATATTAACCGTTCTACCCTTTATGGAAAGATGAAACGGTATGGGTTGGAAAAAGAACAAAATTGATGCGAATATGTTTAAAAATAGACATATTTGTAACTTATTAAAATATAAATATTTTTTAATCATTACACTTAAAATCTAAAAATTTATTGTCTAAAATTATACAAAATTTCTTTCCTACCGACTTTCCCTTCTAATCCTTCATTTCTTTAAAGTTACTAACCTATCGATATTCTAAGGAAATATAATTATTGGTATAAAAATTGCTTTAAATTCTATTATCTTAAAAATTGGAGGCATATATGAAGTGTCATCGTTGTGGTGGAAGAATGGTTTTCGAAAAATTCTATGGGATATGTGAAGAGTTTTTCGGATGGAGATGCATTTTCTGTGGGGAGATCGTTGATAAGGTGATCTTGGAGAATCGACTCGGACAGAAAAGGTAATATCCCCTTCTCAAAAGCTAACTGATTGAACTCAACTTAGAAGGGGATAATCATGGTAAGTAAGATTTGTATTGTCGACCACGACTTAGCCAGTCGAGATTATTTAAGAGAATGTTTAGAGAGAGAAGGTCACCACGTTACCACATTAGATAGTGGATACCAGATCAACTCTTACCTTTCTGAGGAACATCTCAATATCCTCATCCTAAATATGGATAGCCCCGGGGTTAAAGAAAAAGGGCTGCTGCTCGAGATTCACAAGTCCTACCGACCAAGAATCCTTATGATCGTTTCGGAAAGGGGGGACCCCTTCCTCAAGGAGGCCATTGATGCAGGTGTTTATGGTTTTATTTATAAACCTTTTAATCTCAAGGAAGTCTGCACGATGGTCGACCATTTGACCCGATGATCAATGTATGGGAGAAAAAGGGTGTCTAATCATTTATGGATGAATTATGGAGTGGTGTGCCAGAATTCCCTCAGTTTAAAGATTTAACCCTTGAAGACAAAACTTTCTTCCATCAAACCTTCACCCAATTCCCTCCTCAGATTTCAGAATTCACCTTTACCAACCTTTTCATCTGGCGACATGCCTATCAGATCAAAATCAGTCTTCTTCAAAATTTCCTATGCCTCCTCTCTGAGCAGGAAGGGAGTTCGTTTTTCTTTCCTCCAATCGGAGAGGGAGATGTGATAGAATGTTATCAGAGTCTGCTTCAATATCTTGGGCAAAAAACAACACTTCCTAAAATTGTCCGTGTCCCTGAAGCGGTTGTGGCTCAGATCGATTGGAAGGCATCGGGGATGAAGGCCGAACTGGATCGAAATCAATGCGATTATATCTATCTTACCCAAGATTTAATTGAGTTGAAGGGTAGAAAATATCATCGGAAAAGGAATCATATCAAACAATTTCAGGAAAAATATTCCTACCAATACATCCCGCTTACTCCCGAATGGATTTCACAATGCCTTCAATTGGAGACTGATTGGTGTGATCTCCGACATTGTGAGGCGAGCCCAGGTTTGCTCAACGAATCCCTTGCTATCAAAGAGGCCTTCACCCACTTTGAGGAGTTAGGAGTGAACCCCGTTAGAAATTCCAGTCGTTACGACTCGAAACCGAGCGGGGCATTAAACCCCGCCGGAATTATTCAGAAATATGACCCCGTTGCAGAACAGCGGGGCATTTTTTCTAACGGGGTGAAGGGAGGGGCCATTCTGATCAATGGAAAAGTGGAGGCCTTTACATTGGGAGATCCACTCAACTTGGAAACGGTTGTGATCCACATCGAAAAAGCAAACCCAGCTTATGAGGGACTCTACCCTACTATCAACCAGGCCTTTTTAGAACATGAGGGGTCAGGGTTTACCTATGTGAATCGAGAGCAGGATTTGGGGGAAGAGGGTTTGAGAAAAGCAAAGGAATCTTATTTCCCTCACCACCTGGTCAACAAATATACCATGACCTTGGCAGGCTGATGCCTTCTCCGTGATGTCTACGGAGAAGGCATGGGATGGTTGGGAACGGGTTCAATTGGGATATCATCATCGGGAATTCCTCTGTATATGGAAGAAGAGAAAAGAAGCCGGGGAGAAAGGCTAAGGAGATTTATTCTCTCTCAAATTGAAAAGAGAGGTTCCATTCCCTTTTCTCAATTTATGGAATGGTGTCTCTACCATCCTGAATACGGCTATTATCGATTGGAAAGGGCAAGTATCGGAAGGGATGGAGATTTTTATA